>JAEZBA010000261.1 GCA_023430245.1 Pseudomonadota bacterium | reverse complement strand
GGCCGTACTTGTCCCTCGGTACCTTCCGGCAGCGCGATGGCGATCCCGGTCGGGATTATCGTGTAGGCACCCGGCGCGATCGCCACCGGTTGCCCGTCCGGGACGGCTGCAATCAGGTCGAGACCGGCCGCCGCGGCCGTCTGATAAGCCGGCAAAGGCAAGCCGGCCCCGTGCGGGAGCTGCAGGATCTGTATGTCCAAGTCGGTCACCGTTGAGTTTTGTTGAGCGTTGCGGCGATGCGCTCGACCAGCTGGCGTGCGACCTCGTCCTTGGATTGCGAGGGCCAGGATTCCACACCCTGCACGCTGACGAGATGAACGGTGTTGCGGTCGCCGCCCATGACGCCGGATGCGGGCGACACATCGTTGGCGACGATCCAGTCGCAGCCCTTGCGTTTCAGCTTGGTCTTGGCGTGGTCGATGACCTTTTCGGTCTCGGCGGCGAAGCCGACCACCAGCGGCGGCCGGCCGGTCCTGAGTTTGGCCACTGTTGCGAGGATGTCCGGATTTTCGGTGAGGGCGAAAGTCGGTGCGCCGGATCCGGTCTTCTTGATCTTCTGCTGTTCTGGAGCGGCGACACCCCAGTCGGCGACGGCTGCGGCGAAGATGGCGGCATCGGCAGGGAGCCCCGCCTTGACCGCTTCGAGCATCTCGCGCGCGGTGGTGACCCGGACCGGCGTGACGCCGCTCGGATCGGGCACATGGACCGGGCCGGAAATCAGCACGACCTCCGCGCCTGCTGCTGCCGCGGCTGCTGCGATGGCGTGGCCCTGCTTCCCCGACGATCGGTTCGCGATATAGCGGATCGGATCGATCGGCTCATGGGTCGGCCCGGAGGTGATTAGGATGCGCTTGCCGGCGAGCGGCTTGCTCGTTGAGCCGTTGAGGATGTGCGATGCGGCGTCGGCAATCTCCAGCGGCTCGGCCATCCGTCCGGTGCCGGCTTCGCCGCTTTCCGCCATCTCGCCAACATTCGGTCCGATGAGTTCGACGCCGTCGGCGACAAGTTGCGCGACGTTGCGGCGGGTTGCCGGATGTCGCCACATCATCGGGTTCATGGCGGGCGCGATCAGCACAGGCTTGTCGGTTGCAAGCAGCACTGCAGTCGCGAGAGCGCCGGCATGGCCGCCGGCCATCTTCGCGATCAGATCGGCGGTCGCGGGCGCGACGATGACGATATCGGTGTCGCGCGCGAGCCGGATATGCCCGACGTCGAACTCGCTCTGCGGATCGAACAGATCGGTGAAGGCCCGTTCTCCCGCAAGCGCGCCGACCGAAAGCGGCGTGATGAATTCATGTCCGGCTTTTGTCAGGATGCAGCGGACAAGGGCGCCGCGCTCGCGCAGCCGCCGGATCAGGTCGAGCGACTTGTAGGCGGCAATGCCGCCGCCGATCACGAGGAGAATGCGCTTGCCGGTCATGCGTTTGGATCCAGCATGATCGTTAACACAAATCGGCGCACTCCGCCCATATGCAGCGACTGCCCGCCCGCTCCGTGGTTAACGACGGCAGCCGTCATTTGAGCAGAAAGACGACATAGGCCAGCAGTCCCGCAATCACCCACAAAGCGATCGCGGTGGCGCGACCGCGCCTGGCTTCGGCGCGGCCGATATCGGCTACGGTTTCAGGAGCCAGCACGATGCCATTGCGGGTGGCGGCGTCGAGTTGCTGGATCAGCGCCGTGCCGCGCGACAGCAATTCCGGAACCTGACCCGCGAAACGCGCAATCTCGGCAAGACTTTTTCCGGCATCGTCGATGCGGCCTGCGGGCCCGAGATTGCGCTCGATCCATTCGCGCACGACCGGCTCGGCAGTCGACCACATGTCGAGCTTCGGATCGAGCGATCGCGAAACGCCTTCGACCACCACCATGGTCTTCTGCAGCAGCAGCAATTCCGGCCGCGTCCGCATGTCGAACAGGCTGGTCACCTCGAACAGCAGCGTCAGCAGCTTCGCCATCGAGATTTCGTCGGCCGCGCGATTGTGGATCGGCTCGCCGATGGCGCGGATCGCCTGGGCGAAGTCCTCGACCGAGTGATGAGACGGGACATAGCCCGCTTCGAAATGCACCTCGGCGGTGCGGCGATAATTGCGTGTGATGAAGCCGTACAGGATCTCGGCCAGGAAGCGGCGTTCCTTCGGCCCGAGCCGGCCCATGATGCCGAAATCGACCGCAACCAGGCAGCCTGTATCGTCAACGAACAGATTGCCCTGATGCATGTCGGCATGAAAGAAGCCGTCGCGCAGGGCGTGACGCAGAAAGCTCTGGGTTACGACACGCGCCAGGTTTTTCAGATCGATGCCCTTGGCCTCGATCGCGGCATGGTTCGACAGATGCGTGCCGTCGATCCATTCGAGTGTCAGGACGTCCTTGGTGGTGCGATCCCAGTCGATCGCCGGGACCCGAAATCCCGGATCGTTTTTGGTGTTCTCCGCCATTTCGGAGAGCGCGGCCGCCTCGAGCCGAAGATCCATTTCCAGAGCGATCGAGCGGCGCAGGGTCGCCACCGTCTCGACTAGCCGGAGCCTGCGTGCCTCGGCGGAGAACTCTTCTGCATTGCGCGCGGCAAACGCGAATGCATCCTGATCGATGGCAAAGCGCCGCTCGATGCCCGGCCGCAATACCTTGACTGCGACCTCGCGCCGGCCGTCCGTGCCGTCAATGCTGGCACGATGCACCTGCGCGATCGAGGCCGCCGCGACCGGCGGTCCGAATGTCGCATATGCCTTGTCGATCGGCTGTCCGAAAGCCTGTTCGACAATGGCAACCGCTTCCGCATGCGGGAAGGGCGGCATGCGGTCCTGCAGCGTTTCGAGTTCGAGCGCGATCGCGGGGCCGACGACATCCGGCCGCGTCGCAAGGAATTGCCCAAGCTTCACATAGGTCGGGCCGAGTTGCGTGAGTGCGGTCGCGAGGCGGCCGGTCTGACCATCCTTGCCGCGGCGCTCGATCAGCTTGGCGAGACGCAATCCGAGCCGCGCCGGCACCGGCAGCAGCGCAGGATCCAGATCGCGGAACACTCCTTCGCGCGCGAACACATAGCCGGCGCGCATCAGCCGCAGCGAATTGGTGAGAGCGGAGATCATGCTTGCGGTCGCGTGCGTCCGGACTTTGTCACAGGCGCCAGCCGGAATGAAGCGCAACGACGCCGCCGGTCATCGGTGTGAACGAGACCCGCGCGAAGCCGGCCTCCCGCATCATCGCGGCGAAAGCCTGCGGTTTGGGGAATTTGCGGATCGATTCCACGAGGTAGCGGTAGGATTCGGCGTCGCCTGCGACCGCCCTTCCGAGCGCGGGAATGACGTTGAAGGAGTAAAAGTCATAGAGCGTTTCAAGCGCCGGCACGTCGACCGAGGAAAACTCCAGACACAGGAAGTGGCCGCCCGGCCGTAATACCCTATGGGCCTCGCGCAAGGCCGCGTCGATGCGCGGCACGTTGCGGATTCCGAAAGCGATCGTATAGGCATCGAAGGTGCCATCCGGCAGCGGCAGCTTCTCCGCATTGGCCTCGATGAAGGTCACGGCATGGTCGAGACCGCGTTTCTCCGCGCGTTCGCGCCCCACCGCCAGCATCTCGCCGTTGATGTCGAGGATCGTGGCATGGGTGCCAGCGCCGCCGGCCTCGATCACCCGGAAGGCGATATCGCCGGTGCCGCCGGCGACGTCGAGCAGACGGAAGTCGCGGTCGTTCCTGGGCGGGTTCACGGCAGTGACCAGCGCACTCTTCCAGGCCCGGTGCAGCCCCGCCGACATCAGGTCGTTCATCAGGTCGTAGCGGCGGGCCACCGAGTGGAATACGT
>JAEZBA010000630.1 GCA_023430245.1 Pseudomonadota bacterium | reverse complement strand
CCGGCGAACACCAGCACGCCGACGATCGAGATGATGAAGGACATCGCGTCCGACTTCAGCCAGATATTCACCAGCGAGGCGATGATAACCCCGAACAGGCCCATGATCAGGAACGAGCCCATCGGCGAGAGATCGCGCTTGGTCGTGTAGCCATACAGGCTGAGCGCACCGAACGCCGCCGCCGAGATGAAGAACACGTTGGCGATCGAGTTCGCGGTGTAGACGATGATGATCGTCGCCAGCGAGACGCGAAGGATGCCGGCATAGAGGTAGAACAGCAGCAAGGCGGTTCCGGCGGCGAGCCGCTGGATGCCGAAGCTGAGCACCAGCACCATGGCCAGCGGCGCCAGCATCAGCACCCACATGAACGGGCCGCCGAACAGGAACTGGCCGAGCGGGGTGAGCCCGCTGATCTGACCGCCGACGACGGAGATGGAATTGCCGCCGACCATCTGGAAGGTGAGGTAGGCGACGACGCCGGTCAGTCCGACCGCCGAAGCCATGTAATTGTAGACGCGGATCATGTGCGCGCGCAGGCCGGCATCGTAAGCGACCGCGCGATCCGCATAGCCGCCGCGGGCGGCGGCAGCATTCCGATCGAAATCGGACATGGGAAAACCCTTTCAATAACCCGGATACCGCCGGGCCGGGAGGCCGCCCGGCGGGCGGCCACACTCGCCGCGAACATAGGGAACCTCGGCCCCGGATTCCAGCGGCGCGGCGCCCCGGCAACAAAAAAGGGCCCGGAATCGTCCGGGCCCCTTAACTCTTTGTAACGCCGTAACTGTTGGCGCTGGCGGCGGGCCGTTACTCCTCGCGCTGTCCGAGCAGCTGCAGCAGCAGCGTGAACAGGTTGATGAAATTCAGGTATAGCGACAGCGCGCCCATGATGGCCGACCGCTCCCGCATCTCGCCTTCCATCTGCCCGTAGACATACTCGTTCTTCAGGCGCTGGGTGTCGTAGGCGGTGAGGCCCGCGAACACCAGCACGCCGACGACCGAGACCACGAATTGCAGCATGCCGTTCGGCCAGATCAGGTTCACCAGCGACGCGAGGATCACGCCGATCAGGCCCATGAACAGGAACGAGCCCCAGCCGGAAATGTCCCGCTGCGTGGTGTAGCCCCACAGGCTGAGGGCGCCGAAGGTTGCCGCGGTGATGAAGAACACCCGGGTGATCGAGGTCTGGGTATAGACCATGAAGATCGAGCCGAGCGAGATACCCATCAACGCCGCAAACACCCAGAACAGCATCTGGGCGGTGGCCGGACGCATCCGCTCCATGCCGAAGCTGAGCGCGAAGACCAGCGCCAGCGGCGACAGCATGATGACCCATTTCAGCGGACTGACGAAGATGGTGTAGCCGATCGGCGTCAGGAACAAGCCGCCGCGGATGGCAGCCGGAAGCTCCGCGCCGTTTCGCATCACCTTGGCGGCCGCCGCGGCGTCGCCGGTAACCGACAGCATGTAGATACCAAGCGCGGCAAAGCCGGTGATGGCCAGGCCGAGCACCATGTAGTTGTAGACGTGTAGCATGTAGGAGCGCAGCCCTTGGTCAATGACCGCGGATGTTGCGCGCCCTGCGGCCCTGTCATAGGTGGCCGCGTTCCGATCAAAGTCCGACATCATCGAACTCCCTAAGTTGTCGCCCCAAAACTTCATCGCCCTATCGCGACGTCATGCGCACATATGGCGAAGCTTTCATCATGATACAGGGGATTGCGGTAAAAATACTCTGTCGCGAACGTCGCAGATCAGACCAACCGACGCGGCTAGATGTCGCAAATCTACAGGTTTCGCAATACCGATGCGGGCTTCTGCCCAAGCGCCGTGAAGGTGCCGGCCAGCCCGAATACGACGGTCACCGCCAGTGCGCCGGCCGCCGCCGCCAGCGCCGGGCCCGGCAGCCAGACGAACGACAGGTTCATGATCCGGGTGATCACCAGCCAGGCCGCCACCGATCCGGCCAGAACCCCGAACAGCCCGGTCGCCAGCCCCAGCAGGGTGTATTCCAGGGCATAGGCCGCAATCAGCCGGCCGCGGGTGGCGCCCAGCGTCTTGAGGATGATGGCGTCGTAAACCCGGCTGTGGTGGCTCGCCGCCAGCGCGCCCGCCAGCACCAGGGCCGCCGAGATCAGGGTGATCACGCTGGCGCCCCGGATTGCGAGCACAAGATTTGAGACAACCGATCCCACCGCCTGGATGGCGTCCTTGACCCGGACTGTGGTCACCGCCGGAAACGCGGTCGCCATGTCGCGCAGGATGGCGGCGTCCTGCTGCGCCGTGGTGTCGCCGGGGAACGTCAGCGTGGCGATATGGGTATGCGGCGCGCCACGAAACGCGTTCGGCGAATAGACCAGCACGAAGTTGATGCCGAGGCTCTGCCAGTCGACCATCCGCAGATTGGCGATCTTGGCGGTGATGTTGCGGCCGAGTACGTTGACGGTGAGCGTATCTCCGATCGTCAGGCCAAGCCCGTCCGCAATCCGCTTTTCCATCGAAAGCAGCGGCGGGCCCTGATAATCGGCCGGCCACCACTCGCCTTCGACCACGCGTGAACCGTTCGGGATATCCGCCGCATAGGTGATGCCGCGGTCGCTTTGCAACGCCCAGGCAGCCTGAGGCGACGCCTTCAATTCCTCGGCCTTGATTCCGTTGGCCGCGACGATGCGCCCGCGCAGCATCGGTTCGCGTCCGAGTGTCGCATCCGGCACGGCCTTGCGAATGAAGTCGTCGAAGCGAGCGGCATCGGCATTCTGGATATCAACGAAGAAAAATGCCGGGGAGCGTTCCGGCAAGGCGTCCTGGAATTGCCGTCGCAGGTTGCCGTCGATCTGCACCACGATCACCAGCCCGGCCAGACCGAGGCCAAGCGACAGCACCACCGACGTCGTCAGCGCGCCCGGGCGATGGATGTTGGCAACCGCGAGCCGCAATGCCGTGATCTTCGAGCGCGGCAGTCTTGCCGCGATCCGCATGATCAGACCGGCGATCAGGTACAGGACGAGGAAGGTCGCCGCCGACGCGGCCACGAAGAAAGTCGCGATCCGCTTGTCATAGGCGAGCAGGATCGAGAGGGCGGCCAGAGCCAGCGTCACCGCGGTGGCAGCGACGAGATAGGACCTGCGCGGCAGGCTCCATCGGCCGCTGACCGCTTCCCGGAACAGCGCCGAGACCGGGATGTCATGCGCGCGGCCGAGCGGCCACAAGGCGAACGCCAGCGCCGTGAGCAATCCGAACATCGCCGCGAGCGCGAGCTGCGTCCATTGCAAGGCCGGCTCCACCGGCAGCGGCAGGATGGCGCCGAACGCCCAGTGGATCACGAATGGAATCGCCGCGCCGATGGCAAGCCCGGCGGCGGTGCCGATGGCGGCGATAACCATCACCTGTACCAGATAGATCGCGAAGATGCGGCCGCCGGTCGCTCCCAGCGACTTCATGGTAGCGATAGTATCGCGCCGCCGTTCGAGATGGCTGCGCACGGCATTGGCGACGCCGACGCCTCCGACCAGAAGCGCGGTCAATCCGACCAGCGTCAGGAACTGGGTGAAGCGCTCGATATTGCGCTCGAGCCGCGGCGAGGCATTGTCGCGCGAGCGGATCTCCCAACCGGCATCCGGGAATTGCTTCTCGGCGTCGGCGGTCAGCGTTTTGCCGGCGGCGTCGCTCGCGTCATTGCCGTCAAGCGCGACGCGGTAATGCCAGCGTACCAGGCTGCCCGGCTGCAGCAGATCGGTGGCGCGCAGCGTGTCGATGCTGACCAGCAAGCGTGGGCCAAAGCCGATGCCGCCGGCCAGCTTGTCGGGCTCGTTGCGCAGCACGGCGCGGATTTCGATCGGCGCCTTGCCGACCTCGATGCGGTCGCCGACCTTGAGATCGAGCCGCGTCAGCAGCGCGATATCGACGGCCGCGCCGAACACGCCATTGCGGGCAGCGAGCGCCTCGGAGAGCGGCATCGCAGGCTCCAGCACCGGTGTGCCGTAAAGCGGATAGGCGCCGTCCACCGCCTTGATCTCGACCAGCGCCTGGCGGCTGCCGGAGGCGCGCGCCATCGCCCGCAACGTCGCCGCATCGGACACGCGGCCGTAGCGCGCCAGCAGAGCGCGTTCCTGTGCGTTGGCCTCGCGATGAAACAGCGCGAACGACACATCCCCGCCAAGAATGGTGCGGCCTTCGCGGGCCAGTCCGCCGGCAAGGCTTTCGGCCAGCGAGCCGACGCCAGCAATGGCCATCACGCCCAGCCCGATGCAGAAAATCAGCACGTAAAAGCCGCGCAGCCCGCCGCGCAATTCGCGCATGGCAAAGCGCAGCGGCAATGACCAGCCGTTCTGACGCGCTGGAGTTGCAACCAGACTCACGGATTAGGCCTCATTGAGATCACGCTCATACGCTGGCGGCCTCGCGCACGGTTTCCGGCGCGGCATCATTTTCGATCCGGCCGGACCGCAGCCGCACCACGCGGCGGCAACGGCGCGCGAGCGAGGGATCATGCGTGACCAGGATCAGCGTCATGCCCCGATCGACATGACCCTTGAACAGAAGCTCGACCACCTGCGATCCGGTTTTCTCGTCGAGATTGCCGGTCGGCTCGTCGGCGACAAGAATGGCGGGATTGGGCGCCAGCGCGCGCGCCAGCGCGACACGCTGCTGCTCGCCGCCGGACAATTGCGCGGGATAATGCGACAGCCGCTCTTTCAGTCCTACGCCGGCCAGTTCGGCGGCGGCGCGGTCATGGGCGTCCGGCACGCCCGCGAGTTCGAGCGGCACCGCCACATTCTCGAGCGCCGTCATGGTCGGGATCAGATGAAAGGACTGGAAGACGATGCCAACATTGCGGCCGCGAAAGCGCGCCAGCGCATCCTCGTTCAGGCGACGCAGGTCTTCGCCGGCAACCACGATCGATCCGGTATCGACGCGCTCCAGACCGGCGAGCACCATCAGCAGCGTCGATTTGCCCGAGCCCGAGGGTCCGACCAGGCCGATCGCCTCGCCGCGACCGATGGTCAGATCGATATCCTTGAGAATGTGAACCCGGGCGGCACCGCTGCCGAGCGACAGATTGACGCCGGACAGGGTGACGGCGGTTCCGGCGGGCGCTTGCTTTTGCTGCATTGAAATCTTTGCTTCGCAGGACGATATGGCAGAATCCGGGTCCGATCAGGTCCATATGGTGCGATGACGAGTTTAGTCCATAGGCTGAAAGTCACGGTACTCGCGCTGGCTGGTTTCGCTGCCACATTTGCGACGCCTGTCGCTGCGCAGACGGCGTCACCCGCGAAAGGCGCGCCTCTGAAAATCGTGGCCTTCGGCGATTCGCTTACCGCGGGCTACGGCCTGTCGGCGCAGGACGCCTTTCCCGCGGTGCTTGAACGCGCGCTGAAGGCCAAGGGCCACAATGTCGAGATCGAGAATGCCGGCGTCTCCGGTGACACCGCCTCCGGCGGATTGGCGCGGCTCGACTGGTCGATCGCCGACGGGACCGATGCCGTGATCGTCGAGCTTGGTGCCAACGACATGCTGCGCGGCGTCGAGCCCAAGGTGACGCGGCAGGCACTGGATGACATCCTCGCGAAACTGAAGGCGCGCAATATTCCGGTGCTGCTGAGCGGCATGCGCGCGGCCCCCAACATGGGGCCTGACTATGTCCGCGAATATGAAGCGATCTTTCCAGCGCTCGCACAAAAGTATGACGTGGTGTTCTATCCGTTCTTTCTGGATGGTGTCGCGGCCGATCCGAAGCTTGCCTTGCGCGATGGCGTTCATCCGAATGGAGCTGGCGTGCAGATCATCGTCGACGGAATACTGCCGAAAGTCGAAGAGCTGATTGCGCGAGTCCGGTCACGCACACCGAGCTAACGCTTGCACCGTTGCGGCGAATCCGGTCTTGTAAGGCGCAGCCCCTGCTGCGTTTTGTCACGCGATTGTCACGTCCTGCACGTGACGGAAATGGGAGGTTCTCGATGCCGCGCCTTTTCACCGCGATCGAGATTCCCGCAAATGTCGGGCAGATGCTGTCCTTCCTGCGCGGCGGACTTCCGGGAGCGCGCTGGATCGATCCTGAGAATTATCACATCACCCTGCGCTTCATCGGCGACGTCGACGCCAGCGTGGCGAACGACGTCGCTTCGATCCTCGATGGCGTCAATCGTGCGCCGTTCGAATTGCGGCTGGACGGGCTGGCCGCGTTTGGCGGGCGCAAGCCGCGATCGGTCTTTGCCAATGTCGCACCGTCGCAGGCGCTGATGGATCTGCAGGCCGAGCTCGAGCGGCTGATGCAGCGTGTCGGTCTCGCGCCCGAGGGCCGCAAGTTCACGCCACACGTCACGCTGGCGCGGTTGCGCGATTCGTCGAGCCGGCAGGTCGCGGATTATCTCACCGAACGGGCATCGTTCCGCTCGGCGCCGTTTATGGTGGAGCGCTTCGTGCTGTATTCATCGCGCGATTCGGTCGGCGGCGGGCCGTATGTCGTCGAGGAGGCCTATCCGCTCGTGGCGATGCCGGCGAAGCGCGCGGTGTGACTGGTCAAGCCCGGCATGTGGCCGGGCGTCAGCCGAACCTTGCCATCTGCGAGCGGATGGTGTGCGGCTCACCGGTCATGGCGACCATGTCGAGCCGGTCAAGGCCGTGCTTCCTGGCTTCGTCGTTGGCGCGCTTCATCATCACCTGCGCGAGATCGTCGGTCTGGTAATCGGGCTCCGCGATCAACGTCGCCGCGGCGCGCTTGCATCCGCGGTCCGGAATGATCTCGATGCTGGCACGCAGCCGGCCCTGCTCATAGGCGCCGATCACGATCGCCTGCGACGACAACAGCCGCAGGCAATGCGCATCCACCGCATGGTCGTCATTGCCGTTCGCGAAGAACAGGCAGCGGTCGAGATAGTCGAGTCGCAGCAGATGCGCGTGATGGTCTTCCATGCTGCAGGCGGGCAGCACCCTGATGTCATAGCCGTTGCTGGTCATGCTGCGCCCTTTCACTGAGGAGGGCGATAGCTTGCGCCGCGAACAGATACCGGCTGGTTAACGTCAGGTTGATTTCAACAGCCGGGATTGCGCGTCTAAAATTGCGGTTGCGAAACTCTGGCCGTCGGAAACCATTTCGCGGACCACGGAGAGCGGCGTCGGATGCGGCGCCTCCACCTCGGCCACGACTTCGCCGAAATCGAAACTCAGCTCGGCGTCGAATTTCCGTGCCAGCTGCTGCATCCTGCGATTGTCGGCAAGGCAGGCCATATGCAGATGCGCGATGCCGCGGTTGCGCGCGGTCAGCAGCGTGCGCTCCAGCAACGCCGAGCCGACGCCGTGGCTCTGCCATTCGTTTTCCACGCTGAAGGCGGCTTCGGCCTGCTTGGTGAACCGGCCGCCGATCGGGCGCAGTTCGGCCGCACCGTGCATCTGCCCGTCGACGAAGAAGCCGTGTACGATAGCCTCCAGCCACATCGTGGTGTCGACGAAGTTGCGGATATAGGCGTCCGATACGCCGCCGCCGATCCGGCGATGGCGGCTGTCCGGATCGAGCCGCAGCAGGTGGTCGCGATTTTTATAGGCTTCCCCGATCCACAATTTGCGGATCAGGCCCCCATCGGGGAGCGGGTCGAGTACGGTCATTCGGTCTCCTGACTAAGCGAGACCCTCCTCGTCCCTCCCCAGAGACGCGCCGCAGGCTGTCTCGAGCCCGTAGCAGCGATTCGACAGATAATGCTGCGATGCAGCATTTTTAAGACAGGACCAAGCCGCATTTTTCGGCAGCAGCCATGCATCGGCTGTCTGCCGCGGTTAAACCTTCGTTAACCGCGCCAACGCGGTCTTGCGGCGCGTGCGCTGCGGCGGCTATGCCTCGGCTCCCTTTCTGCCTCGCCCGATCCTCATGATCTCATCCATCAGCGACCGCTACGCCGCCCTGATCGCGGACGGCGCCATCTCGCCCGACGCAGCGCAGGCTGCGGTGGTCGAGAAGCTCGGGCTGTTGGAGCAGCGGCTCGTCGAACAGCGGCGCGCCTCGAAATCATCCTCGCTGGGCTGGCTGTTCGGCAGTCGTGTGAAGAAATCGCCGCTGAAGGGTCTCTACATCTACGGCAAGGTCGGACGCGGCAAGACCATGCTGATGGATTTGTTCTACGAATCGAGCCGGATATCGAACAAGCGTCGCGTGCACTTCCATGAGTTCATGTCCGAGGTGCATGAGCGCATCTACGATTTTCGCCAGAAGGCGAAAGCGGGCGAGATACCCGACGAAGACGCGATCGTGCTGACTGCGAACGCGATCGCGGACGAGGCCGAGCTCTTATGCTTCGACGAATTCCATGTCACCGATATCGCCGACGCTATGATTCTGGGCCGGCTGTTCACGCAATTCTTCAACCGCGGCATGGTGGTGGTCGCGACGTCGAATGTGGCACCGGACGATCTCTACAAGGACGGATTGAATCGGGCGCTTTTTCTGCCCTTCATCAGGCTGCTGGACGAGAAAATGGATGTGGTGCGGCTCGATGCGCGCACCGATTTCAGGTTGGAAAAGCTGGTCAAGGGCCGGGTCTGGTATGTGCCGGCCGACGAGCGCGCCGATCGCGAGATCGACGAAGCGTGGTCCCGCATTACGCTCGGGCAGCGCGATTCATCGCAGGATCTCATTGTGAAGGGCCGCAAGCTGCATGTGCCGCAGGCTGCGATGGGCGCGGCGCGTTTCTCGTTTCCGGACCTGTGCGTGCTGCCGCTCGGTTCGGCGGATTTCCTGCGGCTCGCGCATGAATACCATACGCTGGTGATCGAGCGCATTCCGGTGATGCGCTTCGCCCAGCGTAACGAGGCCAAGCGGTTTATCATCCTGATCGACTCGCTCTACGACAATGCGGTGAAGCTGATTGCATCCGCGCAGGCGCAGCCGCATGAACTCTATGTCGCCGACCAGGGGCTCGAGCTGTTCGAATTTCAGCGCACGGTCTCGCGCCTGATCGAGATGGGGTCGCAAAGTTATCTGGCGCTTCCGCACGGACCGCGCCGCGATGTCGATACCCGCAGCGGGCAGATCATCGATACGTAAGGCTTCGCCTTTCCCCGATTGCGGCCGGAGGGTCGACCCGAGCGAAGCGGCGGCTGGGGTGCGCGGCCGTCCGCGTCCTTCGCGAAAAGTCTCCGCGGGCGCAGCCGGCTTCGCCGGACGGCACTCCACATTCCAGGACTCGCGGGGCGGAAAGGCGGCTTTCTCTCGCAGCCGCAACACCCTTGTGCGCTGCAATGTCGAATTGTGTATGGTGGGGCGTCTTCGCCCTTGGCAACGGCCCACCTCACTGGAATAATGTATATCAGCAGTGAGGCTGATCCATGCGACCTTCGCCTTTCGCAAGCTTGTCGCCGATGGCAGGACACGTTAACCACCGCGCGGTCGCAGTTCCCGCGACCTTCCCACGAGCGTCATGCCGAAGCCGATCCGGGTTTCGGATCGTGATGCCCAAACGGTCCTGACATAAAGGTTCATCTCCTCATGGCGCGTCCCAAGATTGCATTGATCGGCTCCGGCCAGATCGGCGGAACGCTCGCCCACCTCATCGGATTGCGTGAGCTTGGCGACGTTGTGATGTTCGACATCGCGGAAGGCATTCCGCAGGGCAAATCGCTGGATCTGGCGCAGTCGTCGCCGATCGACGGCTTCGACGCGAAAATGTCCGGCACCAATTCCTACGATGCGATCGAGGGCGCCTCGGTCTGCATCGTCACCGCCGGCGTGCCGCGCAAGCCCGGCATGAGCCGCGACGACCTGATCGGCATCAACCTGAAGGTGATGGAGCAGGTCGGCACCGGCATCAAGAAATATGCCCCGAACGCCTTCG
>JAEZBA010000627.1 GCA_023430245.1 Pseudomonadota bacterium | reverse complement strand
ACCGCCTGCGCATGATTGCCGGCCGACATCGCGATCACGCCGCGCGCACGGTCGGCGGCGGCCAGGCTCGCGAGCTTGTTGAGGGCGCCGCGCTCCTTGAACGAGTTGGTGACCTGCAGGTTCTCGTATTTGACGAAGATTTCGGCGCCAGTCAGTTCCGACAGCCGCGGCGCCGGCAGCATCGGCGTGCGCAAGATCCGCCTGTCGAGTATCGTCTGGGCATCCTCGATGTCGCTCAGCTTGATCATGGATCGTCGTCCGCCTCTCGGGCCGCACTATAGGCGCGCGGATGGCAATGCGTTAGACTCTTCAGGAGCCTTGATCGGCAGGTTCGAGAGACACGATGGCGGACGAACGCGACCGGTTCGGCGGCGATTATGACGTGAAGCCGCATCCCTATGACCCGGACACCAATCCGGAATTGTTCGTCGGCGTGCCGGCGCGGCGGGTGTTGGCTTTCGTCATCGACCTGGTGATCCTCGCGATCCCGCTGATCCTGGTCTGGCTGTTCTTTTTCGCCATCGGGATCGTGACGCTGGGCCTCGGCTTCGGCCTGTTCGCGCTGATGCCGGTCATCACCCTGATCTGGGCGGCGTTCTATTACGGCACCACGCTCGGCGGCCCTCGCTCGGCCACCATCGGCATGCGCGCCCTCGATATCGAAATGCGCACCGCCGACGGCGGTGCGTCTTATTTTGTGCTGGCGGTGATCCATGCCGGCCTGTTCTGGGTCTCCACCAGCGTGCTGACGCCGCTCATCCTGCTGGTCTGCTTCTTCAACAAGCGCGGACGCCTGATGCATGATTTTCTGGTCGGCACGGTGGTGATCAACAATTCCGGCCGCGCCGCTGCCACGCGTCCGGCCGAACCGGATCGAGGTACCGTTTGACGAGAGCCGGCCTGCCGGGTCAGAGTTTGCCCCGGAGCCATTGATCGAACCGTGACCCAGCATTCCCGCGATACGCCGCAATTCTACCTGACGGCGCCCTCGCCCTGCCCGTATCTCGCCGGGAAGGAGGAGCGGAAGGTATTCACCCATCTGGTCGGCGACCGCGCGCCGGGCCTGAACGATCTGCTCACCCATGGCGGCTTCCGGCGCAGTCAGTCGATCGCCTACCGCCCGGCCTGCGAGACCTGCCGCGCCTGCGTGTCGGTGCGGGTGGTGGCGGACGATTTTGTCCCCAGCCGGTCGATGCGCCGGATCGCCCAGCGCAACGCGGATGTCTCCGGCGAGATGCGTGCGGCGGTGCCGAGTTCGGAGCAATATTCGGTGTTCCGCGGCTATCTCGATGAGCGTCACCGGGACGGCGGCATGGCCGACATGACCGTGCTCGACTACGCGATGATGGTGGAAGACTCGCATGTCGAGACCCGCATTGTGGAATACCGGGTCAAGCCGGAGCAGCCCGTCGGCCGCCGCGGCGGCGACCTGATTGCGGTGGCGCTGACCGACGTGCTCGGCGACGGGTTGTCGATGGTCTATTCGTTCTTCGACCCCGATCACGAGGACCGCTCGCTCGGCACGCTGATGATCCTCGATCACATCGAGCGGGCGAAGCGCATGGGCCTGGCTTACGTCTATCTGGGCTATTGGGTGCGCGGCTCGCGCAAGATGGACTACAAAAGCCGCTTCCTGCCGCAGGAGCGGCTGGTGTCGCAAGGCTGGGTGCGCGCTGAGATGTGAGGCTCGCAGCGGCTCGCGTCTACCCGATGATCTTCCCGAACCGGTTGGTCTTCGGAAATCCGTTCGGCCGGATCCGTCCGGCATCGCCGCGATTGCCGCGCCACTCCGCCAACTCCTTCAAGGACGTAACCTGTGAACGGCCGGCAGAGTCGAACCAGTTCATGCCGTCGCCCTTGGACTCGAATGTCATGATGTCGCTCAGCGCGCCGTCCTTGTAACGCTGCAAGCGCACGCCGGCGCCGCGCGTCATCTCCGGCACCTGGTTGATCGGGAATACGATCAACTTGCGGTTCTCGCCGATGGCGGCGACAAGATCACCTTCCACCAGCGCAATTGCCACCGCCTTGTCCGGCGCCTTGACGTTCAGCACCTGCTTGCCCTTGCGGGTATTGGCGAGGCACTCGTCCTCCGGCACCACGAAGCCCTTGCCCTCGGCCGAAGCCAGCAGGAACTTGCGGCCGCCCTGATGCTTGAACGCAGCAACGATGGTTGCATCCTGCTCCAGATCGATGAACAGCCGCACCGGCTCGCCATGGCCGCGGCCGCCCGGCAGTTTTGATGCATCGATGGTGTAGAATTTTCCATTCGAGGCGAAGAACACGCATTTTGACGTGGTCTCGGCGTGAAAATAAAATTGCAGCCCGTCGTCGGATTTGAAGGCGACCGCCGACAGGTCGGTGACGTGGCCGCGTAGCGCCCGCACCCAGCCCTTCTCCGACACCACGACCGTGACCGGCTCGCGCTCGACCAGCATTTCGGCCAGCTCCTGCTCGACGTCCTGCACCTGCCCGAAGGTGGTGCGGCGCTTGCCGAGCTCGGTCTTGGGCCCGAAGGTGTCGCGCACCTTCCTGATTTCACCGGCGACCGTCTTCCACTGCTCATCTTCGGACTTAAGCAGCGCCTTCAGTTTCTTCAGCTCGTCCCGTAAATTCTTGTCCTCGCTGCGGATCTCCATTTCCTCGAGTTTGCGCAAGTTGCGCAGCCGCATGTTGAGGATGGCGTCGGCCTGAACGTCGGTGAGCTTGAAGGTGCGGATGAGCACCGGCTTGGGCTCGTCCTCGGTGCGGATGATCTTGATCACCTTGTCGAGGTTCAAATAGGCGATCAGGTAGCCGCCCAGCACTTCGAGGCGATGCTCGATCGCTTCCAACCGGTGCTGGCTGCGCCGTACCAGGACGTCGCGGCGATGGTCGAGCCATTCGCGCAACGCCTCGGCGAGACCCAGCACCTTGGGCACCCGGCCCTTGACCAGCACATTCATGTTCATCGGCACGCGGCTTTCCAGCTCGCTCACCTTGAACAGCGACTCCATCAGCAGCACCGGATCGACGGTGCGCGACTTCGGCTCGATCACCAGACGGATGTCGGCTGCGGATTCGTCGCGGATGTCGGCCACCAGTGCGAGCTTGCGCTCGTTCAGAAGCTCAGCGATGCGCTCCACCAGCCGTGACTTCTGCACCAGATAGGGAATCTGCGTGACCACGATCTGGTAGCCGCCGCGGCCGGTGTCTTCCTTGCTCCAGCGCGCCCGCACGCGGAATGAGCCGCGGCCGGTCGTATAGGCCTCGGCAATCGCCTCTTTCGAATCGACCACGACGCCGCCGGTCGGAAAATCGGGCCCCGGAACGTATT
>JAEZBA010000583.1 GCA_023430245.1 Pseudomonadota bacterium | reverse complement strand
GCGACATGATCCACAGCGATGGCGAGGTCCTGATCGAGGCCAGGGATGTCACCCGCATCCTGTCCGGCATCGTGCCGGTGACACTGGTGCAGGGCATCGACCTCGCCATACGCGCCCGTGAATTCGTCGCCATCACCGGCCCGTCCGGATCGGGCAAGTCGTCGCTCCTTTATTTGTTGGGGTTGCTCGACATGCCGACGCAGGGCGAGGTGCTGATCCGTGGCCGCGCCACCGCCCGCATGAGCGAAAGCGAGCGGGCGCAGACGCGGCTGTCCGATATCGGCTTCGTCTTCCAGTTTCATTTTCTGCTGCCGGAATTCTCCGCGCTCGACAATGTGACCCTGCCGATGCGCGCGCTCGGGCGGCTGACACCGCGGCAGATGCGCGAGCGCGGTGCCGACCTGCTCGCGTCGTTCGGACTGGCCGATCATATGCACAAGCGGCCCGACCAGATGTCGGGCGGACAGCGTCAGCGCGTCGCGGTGGCGCGCGCGCTCGCCAACGATCCCCCGGTCGTGCTTGCCGACGAGCCGACCGGCTCGCTGGATTCAGTCTCCAGCGAACAGGTGTTCCAGATCCTGCGCGATCTCGTCGACAAGACCGGCAAGACCGTGGTGGCGGTCACGCATAACCTTGATTTCGCCGCGCGCATGGACCGCCGTGTGCATCTGGTCGACGGCCGCATCGTGCAGGACGAGGCGGCACAGCATTTGGTCGACGCGGGCGGCTGAACCCGGTCGGCGCTCTCACCGCCAGCAAAGCGCGCGCGAACGCAACCGCGTCAGCCGGAGCGCACGAGGTGGTCGGCCGGAACCCGGAGGGTCCAGCGGACGCCTTCGGGCGCGAAATCCATCGCGACCTCACCACCAAGCAGCTGGGCAACGACGCGTTCGCACACGATATGTCCGAAGCCTTTTCGCGTCGGCGGAGTCACTTGCGGTCCGCCGCGCTCGATCCAGCAGAGCTGCAGATCCTTGGTTTCCGGGCTCTGCGTCCATTCGATCGTGACGGTACCGCTCGCGCCGGACAGCGCCCCATGCTTCACTGCATTGGTCGCGAGTTCGTGGAAGGCCAGCCCGATGGCTTCGGCCGCCCTCGGCGTCACGATCATTTCGGGGCCGGACAGATGCAGGCGATCCGTTCCAGCATCGACGAACGGCGCAAGCTGACTCTCGGCGATCTCGCCGATCGACGCGCCCTGCCAGTCGCGATGCACCAGCAGGTCGTGCGACGCCGCCAGGCCCTGCAGCCGGGATGAAAACCGTTCGTGAAACTCCTCGACCGTATTCGCGCTGCGACTGGTCTGGGTCGCGATCGACAGGATGACGGCGAGCAGGTTCTTGGCGCGATGCGTGAGCTCGCGCATGATGAGTTCGGTATGCTGCTCGGCAAGCTTCCGGTCGGTGATGTCGCCGACCACGTTTACGAGCCGCGCCGCCCGGCCATCGGGCCGGCGGGCAACGACCTCCGCGCCGCCGGCCAGCCAACGCACGCTGCCGTCGGGTTTCACGATCCGGTATTCCACCGGAAACCAGTCCTGCCGGTCGGCCATCTCGTAGAACGAGGGCGTCATGTGCCGGTCGTCCGGATGCACGGCCAGGTAAAACTCGTCGCTGTCGCCGCCGAAATGCCCCGTTCTGTCCGGCACATCGATTCCAAACATGGCCATCGCTTCCGGCGTCCAGTGCCGGATTCCGGCCGCGAGATCGGTTTCCCAATGGACCAGCCGGCCGGCTTTCAGCGCCGATCGCAGCTGGGCTTCGCTCCTTGCGAGCTCCTGGGTTCTTCGCACCAGTTGTTGCTGGGCCTGCAACAGGTCGCGCTCGCCTTCTGCAATTTCGTTTGCAGACTGCGCGGCCGGGCTGCGGAGTGGTGCGTTGTTATTGTCTGAACTCATCCAGTGCCGCCGTTTGATCGTCAGCCTAGCACATAGGACGCTGCAAAAGTCCCGACAATGAGCATCGTGTGACCGGCCGGCCGCCGAACGGCCAGCGGGATTCTCTCAGTGCTCATTCACCGCGGCGCCGAGCCGTCGCAGCAGCAGCGCGCGGTGCGCGGTGACCTGCATCCGGCAATAGGCGCCGTCGCCCGGCAACGTGCCCGGATCGACCTTGTCGAAGACCGGGCAAAGCGCGTCGCGCTGTTGCGCCCAGCTCCTCTGCGAATCCGCGACCGCCTTGCTGATGTCCTTGAAGCCGCCGGCGCGCACGCGTTTCGTGGCCGCTTCCGCCACCGCATCCCAGACCGCCAGTTCGCGTTCGGCGCAGGCCTTGGCTTTGGCGATGTCGCTGCCGGCCTTGTGCGTACACGGATCGGCGATCGTCCCGATGCAGGCCGAGCCGAACTCGCCGGCCTTGTCGGCGCTGGCCAGACAGGCATTGAGCGCCTTGAGATCGGCCGGGCTGGCCGTTTTCGCTTCGGCGGACACGCAGACCGCGAGCAGAGCCGCGGCCTGCGCCAGCAAAGCCAGGCAATTGTTTAACCGCGCGTTCGCCATGTTCGGCCGCCGACGGGTGTGACTTTGTTTCGGTCCCCGATCGCCCATTCCGGACTGCCTGCCATTGCGGCACATCAAGGATCGCGTGCCGCCCGTCTGCCATGAGTAGCAGCTTGAGCCAGACAGACGGAGCAGAATCATGCAGAGTCTCGACAAGTTGGTTGCCGATCTGAAAGAGCTTCGGGATCAGGCGCGCGTGAAGGCGCATCTCGGTACGATGGAAGCGCAGGATGAATGGCGCAAGCTCGAGAGCAAGTGGGACAATTTCGAAGCTCGCGCCAAGCTCGATCGCAGCGCCAGGGATGTCGGCGCGGCCCTCGATCTCCTCGCCCAGGAATTGAAGGCCGCCTATGAGCGCATTGCAAAGGCTGTATGAGCAATGACCGGACGCGACGACCTGCAACGCGAGCTTGAGGCGCTGCGGCGTGAGCTGCGGCAGGTCCCGCGGGTCGCCGAAGAGGGTGATGTTGCGTCCGGCGCGGCCGCGCAGGCCAAGGCGTCGCCTCCACCTGAGGATATCCGCGGCGAGATCGAGCGCGTGTTGCGTGAGCTGCAGGACAAGCTCGGCGAGACCGCCGAAGAGGCCGAAGACCTGATCGCCGCCAATCCCTTCGCCTCGGTCGCAGCCGCCTTCCTGCTCGGCGTGCTGGTTGCCAATGTCATGTCGCGAGCGAGATAGCCATGGACCGCTTCCTGAATAATCTGCGCGTGCTCTGGCGCACCGAGCGTGCGATCGCCGAAATCAAGATGCGGCATGTCATCGCCCGGTCCGGCCTGAATGCCGCCGCCGGCCTGCTGGCGCTGATCGGCTTGCTGATGTTCGAGGTCGCCGCGTTCTTCGCGCTGCGCGAATACTGGAGCACGATCGGCGCGGCGTTGATCCTGGGCGCAGCCAACTTCGTGATCGCAGGCATTCTCATGCTGATCGCCAATGGCAAGAAGCCGGGCCGCGAACTCGAACTCGCCAACGAGATTCACGACAGCACCATGCAGGCGCTGCAGGCCGATGCCCGGCTGCTTCAGGCGGACATCGCCTCGTTCGGGCAGGCGCTGCGGCATCCGCTCGACAGTGCGCTGCCGTCGCTGATCGTCCCGCTCGCGACCATACTGATGGGCTTTCTGAAGAAGAAAAGCGAGACGAAGTAATCTTGTCCCGTCAATCCTCGGAATAGGGATTGCAGCGGGCGATGCCCTCCATCACCAGCTTTTCGGCGCCTTCGGCATCGAGCCAGTTCACGATCGTGACCCACTTGCCCTTTTCCAGATCCTTGTAGTGCTGGAAGAAATGCGCGATCTGCTCGCACATGATCGTGGGGAGGTCCTTGTAGCTCTGCACGCCGGCGTAGAACGGATGCAGCGCATCCACCGGCACCGCCAGGATCTTCTCGTCGCCGCCGGCCTCGTCC
>JAEZBA010000450.1 GCA_023430245.1 Pseudomonadota bacterium | reverse complement strand
TCTGGGTGACCAGCACGGCCTTGATGGCGTGGGTCTTGTCGGCTTCGAGATGGGCGCGGTAGAGGTCGAGCGGCACGCCCTTGCCCCACTCGACATCGATGGCATCGACCTTGAGCCCGAATCGCTGGCACAGATCGACCCACAGCAGAGAGAATTGTCCGAAGATCGACGCCAGAACCTTGTCGCCGGGCGACAGCGTATTGGCGATCGCCGATTCCCAGCCGCCGGTGCCCGAGCCCGGGAAAATGAACACCTGTCCGGTGGTGGTCTGGAAGATCGTCTTCAGATCAGCGAACAGAGGCAGCGTGAATTCAGGGAAGTCCGGCGTGCGATGGTCCTCCAGCGCGACGTCCATCGCCTGACGGATGCGGAACGGCATGTTGGTCGGTCCCGGTACGGCCAACCCCTTGAATCCTGGCATTGCGTCGCTCCCTGTGAATTGGTTTTTTGATCAGTGACGAAGGTAGATCGGGAAGGCGCGGCACAGCGCTTTCGCCTGCGCCTTGACCGCGGTCTCGGTCACGCCGTTGCCCTCGGGCCCATGTCGCGCAAGACCATCCAGCACCTCGGCGATCAGATCGCCGATGGTCTGGAATTCAGCGATCCCAAACCCGCGCGTGGTGCCTGCCGGCGTGCCGACGCGTATGCCCGATGTGACCGTGGGCTTCTCGGTATCGAACGGCACGCCGTTCTTGTTGCAGGTGATGTTGGCGCGGCCGAGCGCCTGCTCCGACAGATTGCCCTTGAGGCCCTTGGAGCGCAGATCGACCAGCGCGAGATGCGTATCGGTGCCGCCGGAAACGATATCGAAGCCATGATGCTTCAAACGCGCGGACAGTGCATTGGCATTGGCGACAACCGACGCGGTGTAATGGTTGAAGGCGGGCGTCAGCGCTTCGCCAAAGGCCACGGCCTTGGCGGCGATCACATGCATCAGCGGACCGCCCTGCAGGCCCGGGAACATGGCTGAATTGATCTTCTTGGCGAGATCCTCGTCGTTGGTGAGGACGAGGCCGCCGCGCGGACCGCGCAACGTCTTGTGGGTGGTCGAGGTCGCGACATGGGCGTGCGGAAATGGCGACGGATGCAGCCCGGCCGCGACCAGACCGGCGATATGCGCCATGTCCACCATGAGGCAAGCGCCGACCGCATCCGCGATCCGACGGAAGGCCGCGAAGTCGATCTGGCGGGGATAGGCAGAGCCGCCGGCAATGATGACGCGCGGCTTGTGCTCGTGCGCAAGCGCTTCGACCTGGTCGATATCGATCCGCTGGTCGGACTTGCGAAGGCCGTAGCCGACCGCGTTGAACCATTTTCCGGACAGATTGGGTGCGGCCCCGTGGGTGAGATGCCCGCCGGAATCGAGTCGCATCCCAAGGATGGTGTCGCCCGGCTTGGCAACGGCGAGCAGCACGGCCTGGTTGGCCTGACTGCCGGAATGCGGCTGTACATTGGCGAAGTTGCAACGAAACAGCTCGCAGGCGCGTTCGATCGCCAGCAGTTCGACCACGTCGACATGCTCACAGCCGCCGTAATAGCGGCGGCCCGGATAGCCCTCCGCATACTTGTTCGTCAGCACCGAGCCGGCTGCATCGAGCACCGCGCGGCTTACGATATTCTCGGATGCGATCAGCTCGATTTCATCGCTCTGACGTTCGAGTTCCGCGGCCAGCGCGCGCGCCACAGCCGGGTCGATCGCCTACACCGGACTGGCGAAGAATCCGGACGCTCCCGGTTTTGCGGACGGAACGAGTTTGAGATGCGGCTCCAAGAGGGTGCTCCGGCGGTCTGGATCTACGGGAACGCGACGAAACGTTGGGTCAGGCGGCGCGGGCGCGATTTCCGGCAAGGCTGGCATCGACCAGGGTCACGATCCGGTCGATGGCGGGATGCGTAATGCCGAACTGTCGTCCGACAGTCTGAATGAGCCGGTCGACACGCTCGACCGCCGCGGCGCCTTCAGCCAACGCGCGCGCAACCGATGACGGACGGACCAGTTGCTCGGCGGCCGCGGCATATTTGTCGAATGCGACCAGATCGTCGCACTTGGCGCCCATCCGCAGCACGATGGCTTCCACGCAGGAATAGATGTCGCGCGACAGCGCCGGATCGCCCCACACCGCGTCGCGAATGGCAATCGGATGGCCCGGCGTCACACAGCGGTAATTGCCGGTCATCAGCATCGGCCACTTGGCCAGCGGTACGAACAGCGACGGCGAGACGCGTAACTTCACCGGCACGTCCATCCCGGCCAGCCGGACGCTTTCGATGTCGTCGGCAAGCGCATGCAGGATGGTGTTGTATTCAGGAAGGCCGAACTCGGCGGCCTTGAAATTCGTCGCGAGATTGACCTGCAGCACATTGGCCGGCTCGTCTGCCGGACGCACAGCCTGCGGATCCGGTGAGCACAATGTCACCGCGCGCGGATCGAACCGATCCCAGACCCGGTTGTTCGAAAAGGCGTCGTCGAGCGCGCCGGCATCGATCGCGGCGAGCCGCTTGAGGTACGGAGCGGGCGGCATGTTCATCAGCGACAGGCAGGGGATGCGCGCTTCGGCGAGCTTCGTCATCAGCGGCCGGATCGTGTGATGGCCGTATTGCGGCTCCTGCATCGCCAGCACGGCAAGGTCGAAATTCACCGGGTCGACGGCATCGGGCGTTGCCGCCCGGACCGTTCCGATCAAGTCCGCCGATCGAATGGCTCGGGCGGCCGGCTCGCCCTTCAACTTGATCCGGACCACGGTCCCGGCCCGGTTGATCAGGTCCGCCGTCTCGGACCGGCAGACCAGGGTGACGTCATGGCCCGCCATGGCGCATTTGGTGCCGAATAACGACCCGTAGGACGCTCCCAAGACGAGAATTTTGAAAGCCATGCTGACCTCCCGGGTCCGTTAGCTGTCTGTCGGGTGTTGTTTTGATGAGGTAACCGCGACTCGGCCAAAAAAGCATTCAAAACCGGGTGTGTGTGTTGCTGGTTTGCATACAAAATGCTATATTTTGTAATGTTGTAATATCTGACGCCCAGACCGGCGAGATCGAGCCATGTCGAAGACATTTGTGGGCCCGCAATTGCGGCAGCTCCGGCGCGAGCGCCGGCAGACCCAGGCGGAGATGGCGAAGGCGCTCGGCGTCAGTGCCGGCTATGTCAACCTGCTCGAGAACAACCAGCGCAGCCTGTCGGTCCGGCTGCTCATGGCGCTGGCCGATACTTATCAAGTCGATTGGCGCGATCTGATCCGTGATGAGGCGCCGAACCTTCTCTCCGAGCTTCGCAATGTGATGCGCGATCCGATGTTCTCCGGCAATGTGCCGGACCTGCAAGAATTGCGCGCCGCTATCGATCATGCGC
>JAEZBA010000379.1 GCA_023430245.1 Pseudomonadota bacterium | reverse complement strand
GGTAGCGTGCGGTACACGGGGGGGCCGGGGGCCCGGCCGCACGGCGCCAGGCTTTCGAGCTCGAATTCGGCGTGAGGGAGAAGCGCTTAAGGCGCCAACACGTCGGTCCGGGAGCGGCCGTGACCCGCTCTCTCTTTGCAACAGAACGACAGGAGACAACATGATCTACGTATCGAAGGAAGTTCCCGCCAACGCGTCGGGTCAGCAACCCTTGAGCCGCAGCGACATCTGGCGCGGGCTGGTGATGAAGGCGGAGAATGCGCTGCCCTTCGTTCCTGGCATGGCGAAGTGCGACGTGATTTCCCGCTCGGAGAACGGTCTGGTGCGCGACATCGTGTTCCGGGGCGAGGATGCGCGCGAGCGCATCACGCTCTATCCCGAGGAAAAGGTCGTGTTCGTGCGCGAGTCCGGCAATGTCGACGGCTTTATCGTCAACGAGATTCTCGGCGACGACAACGACCTGCGCCTGCGCTTCTCGTTCGCGCTGCAGCTTGTCGATGCTGCGTCCGACAGCGCGGAAGAGCGCGAATTCCGCGCCATCATGGAGCGGGATTATCTCAAGGCCGTCGACGCCACGCTCGGCGCGATCCGGCAGATGGTCGCAGACCCGGCTTACGCAGCCTAAGGAGGGAGAGATGCAGCAGCACTGGTTCTCGGATCTCTATACGCATATCGATGCGATGCGCCTCGACGATTTCGTCGCCGGGCTGACGCCGGATGTCGAAGTGGTGGTCGGCAACAATCCGGCGATGAAGGGCCGCGAGCAGGTCAAGGAAGGCATCGGGCATTTCTTTTCGTCGATCGACGGCATCAGGCACAATTTCGTCAATGTCGCCGACCTGCCGGATCGGACCTTCCTGGAAACCA
The DNA here is from genome assembly GCA_023430245.1 of Pseudomonadota bacterium. Taxonomy (GTDB): domain Bacteria; phylum Pseudomonadota; class Alphaproteobacteria; order Rhizobiales; family Xanthobacteraceae; genus Pseudorhodoplanes. The sequence continues at coordinate 3,515 of JAEZBA010000379.1, read as the reverse complement.
ATGTCGATTATCTGCGCAAGGACGGCCGGCAGGTCACGATTCCGGTCGTCACCGTGCTGGAGCGCAACGGCGACCTGGTGAAGTCGCTGCGCATCTATTTCGACGTCGCACCGGTCTATGCCTGACGCCCGGCGCTTGCGCCGTGCCGGGATTTTGGTGACACCCTGGTGGAGCGCTTGCTAGTGGTCTTTTGATTCTAACATTCGCAAAATAGCCGAGACGGAATGCGAATGTTAGAACCGGACCACTAGCATGGAGCTCCCTTCTGTCATCCGGGCGGCTGTCGACAAGGCGCTCGAAGGTTTGCCGCTTGCCGATCTGCAGGCCGCGGCCGCGCGTCTGTCGGCGCGCTACCGCAGCGAGACCCGCGACGGCCGGGCGCATCTGGCGGATGACCTGTCCGCACGGGCCTATCTTGCCGTCCGGATGCCGGCCACTTATGCGGCGGTCCGTGCGAGTCTTGATGCGGTCGCGCAATTGCGGCCTGGTTTCGCGCCGCAGAGCCTGCTCGATGCGGGCGCCGGGCCCGGCACCGCGCTGTTTGCCGCGCGCGATTGCTGGCCGAGCGTTTCGGACGCCACGCTGATCGAGGCCAGTCCCGCCATCCGGCGATGGGCGGAAGTGCTCGCCTCCGGTCTGGCGTTCCGGAGCATCGACTGGCATGCATCCGATCTCTCAGCCGCAGCGCCGCCGCAAGCGCAGCACGATCTCGTCATGCTGACCTATGTGCTGGACGAGCTCGCGCCGTCGGCGATCGGCCCGCTGATCGACCGGCTCTGGCAGGCCACGTCCGACACCATCGTCGTGGTCGAACCGGGCACCCCGGCCGGGTGGTCCCGCATCCTCTCCGTCCGCGAACGCTTGATCGCCGCGGGCGCCCATCTGGTGGCGCCGTGTCCGCATACGCTGGCCTGTCCGCTGGCGGCCCCGGACTGGTGCCATTTCTCGCGCCGGGTTGCGCGCTCGCGGATGCACCGCCGGATCAAATCCGGGGATGTGCCTTGGGAGGACGAGAAGTTCATCTACATCGCGGCGTCCCGTCATCCGCCGCTGCCGGTGGCGGGACGGGTCATTGCGCCGGTGCAGGTGAGGGGCGGAACCGTCTCCCTGAAGCTGTGCGAGCGAAGCGGCATCGCCAGCCAGAATCTGCTGTCAAAGCGGGACGGCGCGCGCTTCCGGGAGGCGCGGCGCCTTGCATGGGGGGATTGCGTGGCGGAGCATGCCACAATGCCCTCCGATTCCGCTGCTTGACAGTCGTCATGTCATTTCATGTCCTGATCCGCCGTTTGTCCGCTGCGTCGGTGCTCCTTGCCGTGGCCGCAGCCATGTCTTCGGCCGCCCTCGCGCAGGACAATGCTGCGCCCAAGGCCGCTCCGGCAGCCAAGTCCGCCGCACCGGCATCGAAGGCTGCAGCGCCTGACGCCAAGGCGCCTGCCCCCGCGGCCCAGCCTGCTGCGGCCGGCAGCAAACCGGACGCGGCGAAGACGCCGGAGCTTTCACGCTCCGCCCAGACGCTTGAGACCCTCAAGGGAACCATCGACCAGATCGAAACGTCGCTGCGCAGCCCGGATATCGGCGATGCGACGCTGGTCCAGCATCGCGGCCGGATCGATCCGGTCCGCAGCGAACTGCGCGAGATCATCGAGGCGCTCGACGCGCGGCTCGGGGATGCGGAAGCCCGGCTCAAGCAGCTTGGAACCGCGCCGCAGGATGGCGAGCCAAAGGAAGACGAGAACCTCACCGCCGAGCGCGCACGCCTCGAGGACCAGCGCGCGGCGCTGGACGGCGTGGTCAAGCAGGCCCGCCTGCTGATGCTCGGCGCCGAGGATATTTCGGTACGCATCACCGAGCGCCGCCGCACCCTTTTCACCCAGCGCTTGCTCGGCCGTACGTCGAGTGTGCTCGACCCGGCATTCTGGAGCCAGGCCGCCAGGGCGGCGCCCGATGCCTCGTTCGGTGTCAGGTTGCTGGCGCAGGGCTGGATGGATCACTTTCGCGCCCACGCGACATCATCGACCTTGAGCGCGGCGGGCCTCGCCTTGTTGGTGTTCTTTGTCGGCGCGGCGATATTCCTGCGCTGGTTCGTCCGGCGCGACTTCCGGCCGAAAGAGCTTGGCACCCGCTTCGCGAAATCCTTCTTTGCGCTGCTGTCGCTACTGCGCGTCACCATCACCGCGCCTGCGATCGTCATCGGCGCGTTGCTGATCCTGAATGCATTCGATCTCCTGACCGAGCGGGTCGGCAGCATCGGTCTGACGCTTGCGATCGCGGTGGCCGTGGCAGCTTTCGGCCGTGGGGTCGCGGTCGGGCTGTTCGCGCCCGGCGATCCGGACCGACGTCTGCTTGCGGTGCAGGAGGAGACCGCCGGTCTGGTCGCGGCCAACCTGGCCTGGGCGGCGCGTATTCTCGGCGCGGTCATTCTGATCAACGCAATCCTGCAGATTATTGTCGCGCCGCTGGTTCTGACGGTGGCCGCCAATGCGATCTTCGCGGCCGTGATCGCGGCGTTGCTCTGCCGCTTCCTGTTCCTGATGGGCAATCGTGAGGCGCTCGAAGGCGATGTCGCCGGCACCGGCTGGCTTCGCAGCGCAGGTTGGCTGCTCGCGATTGGCATTGTTGCCTCGCTCGTGACCGGCTTCATCGGACTGGGTGCCTTTCTCGCCGGCCGCTTTCTGTCCGCGCTCGGGCTGATCGGCGCGCTCTACATCCTGCTCACCTTCATCGACGCACTGTTCACCGAAGTCCTGACGGCCTCCTCACCGCGCGGACGTGCGGTCGCGCATTTCTTCGGGATGAGGCCGCGTTCGATCGATCTGGTCGGCACGCTGCTGTCCGCGGTCATCCGGGTGCTGCTGGTGCTGGTCGTGCTGATGCCGCTGCTCGGCCCCTGGGGCATCTTCGCCGCGGATTTTGTCGGCGTGCTGAAGGACGCGACCTTCGGCTTCCGCATCGGCGAGATTTCGATATCGCTCACCACGATCCTGATCGCGCTTGCGATCCTCATTATCGGAATCCTGGCGACGAGGGCCGTACAGGGGTGGCTCAACAATCGCTTCCTGCCGCGCACCACGCTCGATCCGAGCCTGCAGAACTCGGTGTCCACCATCTTCGGCTATCTCGGCGTGATTGCCGCCACCTCACTCGCGCTGGCGCAACTCGGTGTCGACTTTCAGAAGATCACACTGGTCGCCGGCGCGCTCTCGATCGGTATCGGCTTTGGCCTGCAATCGGTGGTCTCGAATTTCGTATCCGGGCTGATCCTGCTGGCGGAGCGGCCGATCCGGGTCGGCGATATCATCGCGGTCAAGGGCGAGGAGGGGCGGGTGCGCCGCATTCATGTGCGTGCGACCGAAATCGAGACCGGCGACCGCGCCAGCGTGATCATTCCGAATTCCGAGCTGATCACCCAGGTGGTGAAGAACCGGACCCATACCGATACCTTCGCCCGCAGTTCGGTGGCGGTCGGCGTTTCCTATGACAGCGATGTAGTCAAGGTGCGGGACACCCTGCTGGAT
>JAEZBA010000302.1 GCA_023430245.1 Pseudomonadota bacterium | reverse complement strand
GCCCCGCTGTTGAGTTTGCGCGGTCTGGCCAAGGGTACCGACTCAGACCGTCAGAACCTCTGCGGCTGCCCGCCGCGATCGCGGAAATCCGCCGGCGTGGTGCCGAAGGCGGCGCGGAAATTCCGATAAAAGGTGGAAAGGCCGTCGAAGCCGCAGCGATAGGCAATGTCGGCGACGCTGCGTCCGTGACATTGTGACAGCAACAGCCGAGCATGCGCCAATCGGCGCGACAGCACATAGCGCGCAAAACTGGTGCCGGTTGGCTCGAACAGCAGATGCAGCTGGCGTAACGAGATGCCGATCAGGCCGGCAAGCATGGGCGGCGACAGATCTTGCCGGTGGATGTTGTTTTCGATGCTCTGTTTGGCACGCTGCAAGAGCCCGGAGCGGATGGCACTGCGGCTGTATACGTCGTGCGGGGGCGCCGTACCCCGCGCTACGATCGCAAGCTGCGCCAGTGTCTGGACCGCGAATTCCGCCTCGGCGCCCCGCAGGTATGGGGCCTGTGTCACAAAGCTTTCGAAATAGCTTGCAAACAGCGCGGTTACGCCGGGCTCGATCCGGATTGGGCGCGCGAACAGATCCTGCGCGTGCTGGTTCAGCGCCTTGCAACGCGCGAATGGAATCTTGACGAGCCGCAGGTGAAAGCCGGTGTCCCTGGTGGGCTCGGTCCTGCAGGGCAGATCGGCATGGATGGTCGCCAGCGACCCCGCCGAGACGATGAATTCCGCACCGCCCGCATCGAACCAGCCGCAACCATCGAGCTGCTGGTAGATGCACAACGAGTCGCTGGACCACGAAGCGATATCCTGGTCGGTTCGCGCAACCCGGTAGGACGAAGCGTGCATCTCGATCAGCGTCGCTCCGCCGATCGGCGTTGCCGAGCAGCGCGCCACAAATTGCCCCTGCTGCTGCCGATCGAGATCGATGCTGACGCCAAAGGTTGTCTCCGCCCTCACCTCGCGCCAGTGCGCGATCCGCTGCTGCGGCGGCATCTCGTCGGTAGAAAAACGGGGCATGGTTCCAACCCCTGCCGTTCGGGCGCGACCCGCGTCCTCGATGCAATCAGTCCCGGTGTGGAGGCCCGGCACAGGACCGGACCATCCACGTATCAATGTCTTGAGGTCCGTTCCGAACGGATTCTGGCCGCGGCGGTTCGCCTATCGCCAGCCGGACTGGCGCTCGCAGGCGCGGCGCGCGCTCGGATTGCTTTTCTCCCATTGGGTAATGGAACGGGTCTCGTTGGAGTCCATCTTTTCATTCATGCAAACGCAATAAGCCCGCACGACGTTCGCGCTCGCGCCTTCGTCACGATTGTCCTGAATGCACTGGTTGACCCATTTGAGATCATCCTGGTTCGCCGACTGGGCAAGCGCACCATTGGCTGCGATAGATCCCGCCAAAAGCACGGATACGAACAACGTCTGAAGTCTCACGGTTACATCCCTCGATTGGCCAATCACCTCGATTGGCGGTGATCTGTTTGGCTCGTCGGCGCAGAACTTGCGCCGTGCTGCCATTGCGCGGTCTTTTGTTTGCCACGCGCTGACGCGCCGTCCGGCCCCGGTTAGGTCCCATTTCCCGGCGTCGCCGTCCTGAAATCGCGGCTGCAAATTCTGAAACTTTTCTGAATTTGCGTTTTGCGCGTCGCTGGTTACCTTCGCTCCCGCTGCCACGTCCGGCAGCTCTTCCGAGGTTCTGGGGGGAACGGTGTTCCGTTTTGCCGGTTTTGAGCTGGATCTTCAGCGTGCCGAGTTGCGCGGGCCCGATCGCAAGGCGATCAAGCTACGGCCGAAGACCTTCGAAATGCTGCGGCTGTTCGTCACCAATGCCGGCCGGATCCTGAGCAAACAGGAGTTGATGGAAGAGATATGGCCGAACATCCATGTCGGCGAGGACAGTCTGTTTCAGTGCATCCGCGAAATCCGCAGCGCGCTTGGCGATGAGCGCCGGGAAATGATCAAGCTGGTGTCCGGCCGCGGCTACCTGTTCGCCGCTGAGGTGTTGCACGGGCCAGCCGAAACGCCCGCCGCCCCCGAGGCAATGCTCCCTGTGGCACCGGCGCCCGAGACGACGGGCCATCCCGGAGGACCGCTGTCCGTGTTGCGCGGTCCGATCGCCGCTGCCCTGGCCGGACTTTGCACCATCATAGGCTTCGGCGCTGCGGCGTCGATTTTTGTGCCCGACCTCATATTCAAGGCGAAGCCACCGTCCATTGCCGTAATGCCCATTGTCGGGACCGGTCTCGACCCGGACGTCGGGCTGATGGCGGCACGCATCACCGGCGGCCTTACCGACGGCCTGGCCCGGATCGACCGCATCCGCGTGGTGGCGGCCCAGCCGGATACGGCAACTGCGTCATCGCAACCAGTTTCCGCGCGCCGCGCGTTCGCGGATCTGGTGTTGAGTGGCGAACTGCAGAAATCGGACGGCGCCTGGGAGCTGCGCGCGCGGCTGACCAGGAGCGGCTCCAGCCAGGTGGAGTGGACCACCTCGGTCTCGGTCGCCGTCGACAATTCGGATCCGCAGCTGCAGCAATCGCGGCTCACCGCGGGACTCGGACACAGGCTAGCCGAGAAGATCAACGCGAACCTGCATGCCGGCACGCAATCCGGCAGCGCGAAAGTCGTGGTCGAGCAGGCAAAGGCCGCGATCGGTCAGACCACGCGCGAGCGGTTTGCGCACGCCCAGGCGATGCTCGAAAAGGCCATTGTCGATAATCCGCAGAATGTCGATCTTGAGGTTGCGCTCGCCGCGCACATGCTGCGCGGCATTCAGATGGCGTGGTACAGCCCGGAAGACAGCGCCGACGCCGAAACCAAAGCCCGCGCGATCCTGAAGCAGGCGGTGCGGGCCAAGCCCGATTATCTTCCGGTGCACGAAGCCTATTGCCGGTTCCTGTCGGCGACGAACAATTTCGTCGACGCCCTCGTTGCCTGCGCCCAGGCGCTGACATTCGATCCCTGGAACGGCCTGTTGCTCTACAATCTCGGCCTGACGCAAATCAAGTTGGGGCGTTTTGAAGACGCGCTGGCCACGTTCACGCTGGCCGATCGATACGACACGCCGGACGTGTCGCGCTGGACCTGGCTGCTCGGGGCGGGATGGGCAAACCTGCTGATGGGCCGTGACGCTGACGCGGTGCCCTGGTTGCAACGCTCGATCGCGATCACGCCGGCGTCCGGACGCTCACATTTTCTTCTGGCTGCAGCGTATCAGCGTCTGGGCCGAACCGATGAGGCCAAGGCAGCACTTGCTCAGACGCTGGCGCTGCGCCCCGGTTCGAGCGCGATCAACATTGCGCCACCACGGAAGAACACCAGCGCCCGCTATCTGGAAGCGGGTGAGCAGATCATTCGGGCCGGAGTCGCGGCCGGCTTGCCGGAAAACTGAACCGCGGGTTGTCGCCTCTTGCGGACGGCCGGGAGTATCAAGCGTCCAATCTCTCCCGTTGGTCGCAGACGCGCACGACTCACAGCCGCGTTTTTCGACCCGTCACGGCGCACACAATCCGCGCGGCGCGACGATAGCCGCGACCACTGCGCTCGCCCCCTGCTCTGCGCCCGAGGAAGCCTGTTTCTTCGAGCATGACAACGGTCTCGCGGCAGGCGGAGTATAGGAATTTTTTCATGTGAAACGCCGGAGAAGCGCTTGTTGTGTTTGCGATTTCCGGCGAGTCCCGGCGGCCGCCATACGCGCGGGCTCCCTTCGGAATTGTCTCGAAAAG
>JAEZBA010000258.1 GCA_023430245.1 Pseudomonadota bacterium | reverse complement strand
GGCTTCATCAAGATCATGGGGCGGGCCAAGCGCTTTGCGAAGGTCGGCGGCGAGATGGTGTCGTTCGCGGCGGTCGAGGCGTTGGCGGGCGACCTCTGGCCGGAGGCCGTGTCTGCCGTGGTGTCGGTGCCCGACGCAAGGAAAGGCGAGCGCCTCCTTCTCTATACCAATAATGAGAAAGCCACGCGTTCCGACTTCATCGCCTTTGCGCGTTCCCGACATGCGTCCGAGTTGATGATCCCTGCCGAAGTCATCGTCATGGAAAAGTTGCCGATGCTCGGGTCCGGCAAGGTGGACCTGCTGACACTTGCAAAGCTCGCGAAAGAGGAGCGGGCGCAGGCCGCGCAGCCGCGGCCTGCCGTGCCCGCATAGCTGTTCATGGCAAGGTGAACGATTTCGATCGTAGGGTGAAAAGCGCTTAACCACATCGATTCGGAATCGATTCACCAACCAGGCTTGGATTGCGAAGCCAGGCAAACACGTCTGGTCGCCGAAGCCCCATTGGAAATCTGCGTGGCAGTGCGTGTGCGCGCTATTCAACGGGCGTGATCGCGCACCACCGGCGCCGCATATCAGCGGGGGAGACACGCAAGGTTAAGCGCGCGTTGTTCAATTCCCGACAGATTTCGTAAAGCCTGCGCATTCAACCAATTTTTAGCATAGAGCCAGAAGCCGGTTTCGCTTCATCAATTCAATACGACCGCATCGCGATAGTGATCCTCGATAACGGGCGCAAACAACGCGCCGGGCTTCGGGAAGGTCGTCGTGCGAAAGTCCACAATCGTGATGGTCGCGTTTGCAGTAGTCTTCGGACTGCTCGCGGTCTTCATCGCGCAGGCTTGGCTGAACGGCCAGGCCGAGCGCCGATTGCGGAGTCTTGAAGCGCAGAAGAAGCCGCTGACGACTAACACCATCGTGGTTGCCACGCAGCGGCTGCCCTTTGGCGTCGAACTCGCGGCAGAGCATCTGCGCGAAGTGCCATGGCCGATGGATGCGATGCCGCAGGGTGCATTCGCGAATGTCAGCGGACTTTTGTCCGCCGGCAAACGCGTCGTGCTGGCGCCGATCGAGGCGAACGAGCCGGTTCTTGCGGTCAAGGTCACGGGACCCGGCCAGCGCGCGATCCTGTCCGCCATCGTGGGCGACGGCATGAAGGCGGTGTCCGTTCGCGTGAACGACGTCGAGGGTGTTGGCGGCTTCGTGCTGCCGGGCGACCGCGTCGACGTGGTGCTGACGCGCCAGATCGAGAAGGGCAACGCCACCACCGAGGTCGTGCTGCAGAATGCGCGCGTTCTCGCGGTCGATCAAAGTGCCGACGATCGCACCAGCAAAGCGGCAGTCGCAAAGGCGGTGACGCTGGAGGTCGATACCCTTGGTGCGCAGAAAATCTGGCTCGCCGCTTCGGTCGGCAGCCTTTCTCTGCTGTTGCGCAAGGCCGGTGAACTCAGCTCCGAGGCGACGCGCCGCGTGACGCTCGACGATCTGAGCAAGCCCGATCAGGTGATACCGAAGAAGAATAACGCCGTGACCAGCGTATCGGTGCAGCGCGGAGGTCAGAGGCAAAGCTACGAGGTGCCGGTCGACGGCACCGGAAATTCCCAGCTGGCGTCCGGGGGGACGAAAGCGCGGAAGCAATAACGGGGACCTTGGTTTTGGTTGGGGAGTGTGTCGTGAACAACAAGATTGAAATATCCGCCGCGTCGACGAGGCGCACGGACAGGAGCCTGAAGCAGGATGCACGGCGCTCGGTCGCGTTTCGTGCGCTGGCGGTCGGCCTCGCGGTGGTGATTGCGGAGCCGGCATTGCCCGGGTTCGGGATCGCCTCTGCGCAGCGGATCGTGCAGATGGTCGCAGCCAAGCGGACCGCCACGGTCGGCGTCTCGATCGGCAAGACCGAGGATGTGCGGACGGACGCAAGCTTTGTCGAGCTTGTTGTCGCCGACCCGGAAATCGCCGACGTATCGCCGCTCACCGACCGCACGCTCTCCATCCTCGGGCGCAGGAGCGGCACCACGCGCGTGTCGGCCTATGCCGAAGGCAAGAAGCTCGTCGGCGTGTTCGATGTCGAGGTGACGCACGACACTTCGATGCTACAGGCGACGCTGGCCCGCCAGTTTCCGGGCTCGAAGATCAGAGCCACGTCCGTGAACGGTCGCATCATGCTGTCGGGTGCCGTCCATGACGCGCCCACGGCCGACAGGGCGGTCATGCTCGCGCGTCAGTTCGGACCCGACATCATCAACACGATGACGGTCAATTCGCCGCAACAGGTGATGCTGGAGGTGCGTTTCATCGAAGCCAACCGCCAGGCCGGCCGGGAACTCGGCATTCAGTGGAATCCGACTGCCAGCAACGGGCGCTTCATGGGCAATATCGGTTCGCGCCAGCCCGCGAACCGCCTGCCGATCACAGGAACAAGCGCGACGCCGGGCGCCGATGCCTGGAAGCAGCCGGGCGTGACCGCCGGCGGTCCGAACGTTGCTGAATCGGCCTTGACGATTTCGTCGGCTGTTGCTGCCGGCGTGCTCTCGGGTGCGGCCCCGTTCGGCTTCCTGATCGGCAAACTCATCACCAACGGTCTGTCGGTCGATGTGCTGATCAACGCGCTGGAAGCGAAGGGCATGGCGCGCTCGCTGGCAGAGCCGAACCTAACGGCCTTGTCCGGCGATACCGCAAGCTTCCTGGCCGGCGGCGAATTTCCGGTGCCTGTGCCGCAGGGCCTCGGCGCCGTGGCCATCATGTATAAAAAATACGGCGTCGGCCTCGCCTTCACGCCGACCGTGCTCGCGGACGGCCTGATCAATCTCAAGATCGAGCCGGAGGTCAGCCAGCTCGACGCATCCAACCCGGTGACTGTCGCGGGCGTTTCGGTGCCGCCACTGATCGTGCGGCGTGCATCGACCACGGTCGAATTGCGTGACGGCCAGAGCTTTGTGATCGGCGGGCTGTTGCAGAGCCAGGGCGAGACCGCCCAGGAGCAATTGCCCTGGCTCGGCGACGTGCCGATCCTCGGCGCACTGTTCCGCTCCGCGGCTTACAAGAAGAAGGAGACCGACCTCGCGATCATCGTGACGCCGCGGCTGGTGCGTCCCGCAGCTCCGGGAGACAGGATTGCGACGCCGCTCGACTCGACCTTGCCGCCGAACGATGTCGACTTCTTCCTGATGGGCAAGCCGGAAGTGCCGCGCTCGATCGAGAAGCTGCAGAACGGCGTCGTGCGAGCTTATACCGGTCACATGCTGGACATGCAGCCGCGGCCTGCCGCAGTCGCCACAAGGGAGGTGGGTCATGTCCTGTCCGTCAAATACTAAGGCGATGTCGCTGGCGCTCCTGACGCTTGCTGCATCCTGTGCACTGTCCGGCTGTTCCGACATCTATTTCGACCGGCGCGAAACCGTCGTGCCGTCGGCCGGCAACGCCAAGGCGGTCAATCAAATCACGATGATGGTCGATCCGTGGCCGCCTCACAGTGCCAACCGCAACATCGCCTTCAACGGCGAGCGCATGGCGGGCGCGGTCGAGCGCTACCGTACGCGCAATACGATCCGGCCGATGAATCCACTCACATCGGATTCGGGAAGTCAGCCGCAGCCGCCGCCCGACTACACCACCGAACAGATCAAGGGAGCTACGCAGGCGCAGACAACCAATCGAGGGGCGGGAAGGGCGCCGTCGCCCTGGGCTAGCCCGCAAAACGCCCAGCCGGCGCCAGCCCAGCCGCAACCGTAATGCTCCTAGAAGCCCGGATCCTCGCATGCGCATGAAAGAAAAAGCACCGCCGAGCAGCCATACGCGCGTTGTTGCACTGACCGCGGATGCGCAGTTCGAGCAGCAGCTGCGCCAGACCTTCAGCACCAGCCCGCAGATCGACTTCGACCTGCGGGCGGCGAGCGTGGCCGCGGCCGGCGACCGGATCGAGCCGGAGGGCGCAACGGTGATCGTGGTCGATCTCGATGCCACCCGTGCCGAGGAGATGCTGGCGCTGGAACGGCTCGCGATCCGCACCGGCGGCTGGTCGCCGATCGTGGTGGTAGCGCAGGATTTCGACGCCAACGTCGCCCGCACCCTGATCCAGATGAAGATCGCCGACTTCCTGGTGAAGCCGGTGTCGCCGGTCGAACTGGTCCGCACCTGCGCGCGGGTGGTCAAGCCGGTTGCGGCCGACGGCGCCGAAGCCGAGATCTTCACCTTCATTCCGGCGGTCGGCGGCGCCGGCGTCACCACGCTTGCGATCCAGACCGCTCTGCTGCTGCTGTCGGGCGGCGCGCGCGGCCGCGCATCGACCTGCCTGGTCGATCTCAACCTGCAGCATGGCGCCTGCGCCGATTATCTCGATCTCGAACCGCGCCTTGATCTGTCCGAAATCGAACCGCGTCCCGAGCGGCTCGACCGCCAGCTTCTTGAAGAGATGACGAACTATCACGCCTCCGGCCTTGCCGTGATCGCGGCGCCCAACAGGCCGGCGGAGATGCGTTCATTTGATCCGGACCTCGTCACGCGGTTGCTCGATCTGGTGGCGTCGAATTTCGAGAATGTCGTCATCGACATGCCGCGCACCTGGTTCTCCTGGACCGACAGCGTGCTGCTTGGTTCCAACCGGCTGTACAATGT
>JAEZBA010000227.1 GCA_023430245.1 Pseudomonadota bacterium | reverse complement strand
CCCCCCTTTGGGGGGGGGGGCGCCGGCTCACCAAATCTCACGCGGGCGGGGTGGGGGCGCCATTCTGAGTTCGGCAATTCCGCAATCCACCGCAGCCACCCCCACCCCGATCTCCTTCGCTATCGCTCAGTCGATCGACCCTCCCCACTAGGGGGAGGGTAAAGGAAGAGAGTATGCGCACCATCCCGACAGCCTTGCAGACGAAACTGTACTCCGGAGCCAGCACGTTGTGCCGCTGCTGGATTCTCATGCGCCGTGACGGCGTGATCCAGGGGTTCACCGATCATGACCGCGACGTGACGCTGAACGATATCGTCTGCCGTGCCGATACCGGCTTTGCCGGATCGGAAGCGGTGGCGCGGCTCGGACTCAGCGTCGACGGCATCGAGGTGTCGGGCGCTTTGGCGGGCGACAGCCTGAGCGAAGACGCGCTCGCCGCCGGGCGCTACGATGCGGCGCAGGTCGACATGTATATTGTCGACTGGAGCGAACCGTCGCTCAACGTGCTGATGTCGCGCGGGCATATCGGCGAGGTGCGGCGCGAGGGGATCGCCTTCGCGGCCGAACTGCGTGGACTGGCCGATGCGCTGAATGCGGAGACCGGCCGGCTCTATACCCCGACTTGCGCCGCCGATCTGGGCGATGCACGCTGCGGTGTCGATCTCGACGATGCAATTTATCGCGGCGAGGGTGCTGTCATCGCGCTGAACGGCGTGTCGACATTCGCCGCAAGCGGTCTGTCCGGATTTGCCGATGGGTGGTTCACCGGCGGGCGGCTGACATTCACCGGTGGCGCGAATGCGGGCGATGCGATGGAAGTGAAACGCCATCGCGCTGAGGGTGGCACCGTCATTGTTGAACTGTGGCAGGCGATGGCAATGGCGGTCGCACCGGGCGATACGTTCGCCGTCACTGCAGGCTGCGACAAGCGCTTCGCCACCTGCCGCGACCGGTTCGACAATGTGCTGAACTTTCGCGGCTTCCCGCATATTCCCGGCAATGACTTCATCGTGCGCTATGCGCTCGATGGCGAAGCCGGACATGACGGGAAGAGTTTGAAGAAATAACGCGCACCGGTCTCTCACTCTCTCCCCCTTTCAGGGGCGCTGTGCAACGGTTCAGAACCCATGCCCATCACACCCGACATCATCATCGCCGAAGCGCGAAGCTGGATCGGCACGCCCTATCGTCACCAGGCGTCGCTGAAGGGCGCCGGCTGCGACTGCCTCGGGCTGGTTCGCGGAGTCTGGCGTGCGCTCTATGGCGAGGAGCCTGAGTGCATGCCTGCCTATTCGCGTGACTGGGCCGAGGCCACTTCGCGCGAAACGCTGGCCGAAGCGGGCGGGCGGCATCTGCTGCCGGTGGCTCGCGACGCATTTCAGGGAGGCGACGTGTTGCTGTTTCGCTGGCGCACTGGACTTGTCGCCAAGCACGCCGCGGTCCTGACCGATGGCGGCACCATGATTCATGCGCATGACGGTGCGGCGGTGGCCGAAGTGGCGTTCGCGCCGTGGTGGCGGCGGCGGCTCGCCTATGTATTTCGATTTCCCGGAGTGACGTGATGGCATCGCTGGTCCTTTCCACGGCAGGCGGCGCGATCGGCGGCGCGCTGTTCGGTCCGGTCGGGGCGCTGGCCGGTCGACTTGTCGGCGCGGTCGGCGGCAGCCTGATCGATCAAAGCGTGTTTGCTCCGGCCTCGACTCCGGCGCGCACGCATAACGGTCCGCGGCTGCGCGATCTCGACGTCATGGTGTCGACCGAAGGCGCGCCGATCGCGCGTGTATTCGGGCGCGTCCGGGTACCGGGCCAGGTGATCTGGGCGACTGCGCTCGAGGAAAAGGTCAAGACCCGCACCGAAACCACGGGCGGTGGCGCGGCTGCGGGCGGCAAGGGTGGCGGCGCTTCGCCGCCGCCCGAAACCACAACCACGCGAACGTTCTCGTATTTCGCTAATATCGCGGTGGCGCTGGCCGAGGGGCCGGTGGCGCATCTGGCGCGGGTCTGGGCCGACGGCAAGCCGCTCGACCTGTCGCGGCTCAATGTGCGCTTCTATTCCGGCAGTGAGGATCAGAGTGCCGATCCGCTGATCGTCGCGAAGGAAGGTGCCGCAAATGTGCCGGCCTATCGCGGGCTTTGCTATGTGGTGTTCGAGCGGCTGCCGGTCGGTCCGTTCGGCAATCGCATCCCGCAATTGTCGTTCGAGATCGTGCGGCCGGTCGGCGCGCTGGAGAATGCCGTCCGCGCCGTGACGCTGATTCCGGGCGCGACCGAGTTCGGCTACGAGCCCGCAACCGTGACGCGCAGGCTCGGGCCCGGCAAGCACATGCCCGAGAACCGGCATGTCATGCACGCGCCCTCGGATGTGGTCGCCTCGCTCGACGAGTTGCAGGCACTGTGCCCCAATCTCGAACGCGTCGCGATCGTGGTGTCGTGGTTCGGCAACGACCTGCGTGCGGGTGCGTGCCGGATCAGGCCCGGCGTCGATCGCAGCAACAAGAATACGAATGGGGCGACCTGGTCGGTGGCGGGGGTCAATCGCGGTAGCGCCACTGTGGTCTCGCAGGCGGATGGGCGCGCCGCCTATGGCGGCACGCCGTCCGACAACAGCGTGCGTCATCTGATTGCCGAATTGAGGGATCGCGGGCTCAAGGTCACGCTGTATCCATTCGTGATGATGGATGTGCCCGCGGATAACGACCTGATCAATCCGTGGACGGGTGAAGCACCGCAACCAGCTTATCCGTGGCGCGGCGAGATCACCTGCAATCCGGCGCCGGGTGTCGATGGCTCGCCCGACGGTACCGGTGCGGCGGGCGCACAGGTGGACGCGTTCTTTGCGGAGGGTGGCGATGCCGGATGGAATTTTCGTCGCCTCATTCTGCATTATGCCGCGCTTGCGGCGGAGGCGGGTGGGGTCGAAGCGTTTGTCATCGGATCGGAGCTGAAAAGCCTGACGCGAGTCCGTTCTGCCTCCGGCATCTATCCGGCGGTTGACCAACTCGTCACGCTGGCCGCGGATGCGCGCGCGATCCTGGGCGATGACACGATCATCACCTATGCTGCGGACTGGACCGAATACGGCACGCATGTCGTTGATGCCGCGGCGCAGGAGGTGCGGTTTCCGCTAGACCCGCTCTGGGCCTCGGAGCATATCGATGCGATCGGCATCGACTATTACCCGCCGCTGGCGGACTGGCGCGACACGCCGCACCATGCCGACCGCGCTCAATCGGATTCAATCCATCGGCGCGACTACCTCGAAGCCAACCTCAGCGGCGACGAGGGCTTCGATTTCTATTACGCGGATCAAACCGCACGCGAGGCGCAGACGCGCACGCCAATCACCGATGGGCTCGGCAAGCCCTGGATGTTCCGGCAGAAGGATCTTTGGAGCTTCTGGTCGCAGCCGCATCATGAACGTGTCGGCGGCGTCGAACTGTCATTGCCGACCGCATGGGTGCCGCAATCCAAGCCGATCTGGCTGACCGAGACCGGATGTCCGGCGGTCGACAAGGGTGCGAACCAGCCGAACGTATTTCCCGACCCGAAATCGGCAAGCAGCGGCTATCCGCATTTCTCCAACGGCCGCCGCGACGACCTGATGCAGCGCCGCTATCTCGAAGCGGTGCTGACCGTGTTCGGCGCCGACAGCGATCTCAATCCGCAATCGACACTCTATGACGGGCGCATGGTCGATCCGTCCGGCATCCATCTCTGGACCTGGGACGCGCGGCCGTATCCGGTCTTTCCGCAGGTGACCAAGGTCTGGAGCGATGGCGCCAACTGGGAGACCGGACATTGGCTCACTGGCCGGCTTGGCGCCACGCCCATGGATGGGTTGCTGGCGACGATCCTGTCCGATGCCGGCGCGCCGGACTGCGACGTGTCCGCGCTTGGCGAGGGACCGGAGGGCTACAGCATCGACCGGCCGATGAGCGCGCGCGCCGCCATCGAACCGCTGGCGCAGGCCTTTGCGTTCGACGCGGCGGAGGAGGGCGGACAACTCGCGTTCCGGCCGCGTGGCGGTGCGCCGGTGCTCGACCTCACCGATGCGGACTGCGTGCTGCCGGAACGCGGCGGACCGTTGCGGCTGACCCGCGCGCAGGAAACCGAATTGCCGCGCGAGGTGTCGATCGGCTTTGTCGATGGCCGCAACGATTATCGTCGCGGCGCTGCGTCCTCGCGCCGCCTGGTCGGATCGTCGACGCGGCTGGTGCAGAGCGATATCGCCATGGTCACCGGCGGCAAGGCCGCTGCGCGGCGTGCCGACATCTGGCTGCAGGATCTGTGGGCCGGACGCGAGAGCGCCGATTTCGCATTGCCGCCGAGCCTGCTCGCGCTGACCCCCGGCGACGTGATCGCGCTGACCGCCGATGGCCGCAGGCGTCTGATCGAAATCCGCGATATTGTCGATACCGGTTCGCGCGCGGTGAAGGCGCGGTCGATCGATCCGGAAATCTTCAATCTTCCGCTGGAGCCGGAGGACGCTGTCGCTCCGCCGCTGCCTCTGCCGGTCGGTCCGGTGGAGGTTCGCCTGTTGCATCTGCCGGCCTTCGACGCGGGCGAACCGCTGGTGCTGACGCGGGCGGCGGTGTTCGCCGATCCCTGGCCGGGTCCGGTTGCGATCTGGCGATCGAGCGACGGGGAATCCTACGAACGCGCGGCCATTGCCTTCGCGCCGGCGATCGTGGGCGAGACTCTCGATCCGCTGCCCAAAGGGCCGGTTGGATACTTCGACAACGCCAATGTCATTCGCGTGCAGCTTTATGGTGGCGAGCTTGCGTCCGTTCCGGACCTTGCGCTGCTTGGCGGTGCCAATCTGGCGGCCCTGCAACGGCCGGACGGCGCCTGCGAGATCGTGCAGTTCGCGCATGCCGAACTGGTCGGCGACGGCATCTATGAGATTTCCCGGTTCCTGCGCGGGCAGGGCGGCACCGAATGGGCGATGGCCGATCCGCTACCGGACGGCGCAGGCTTCGTGTTGCTGGACGCGCATGTGGTTCCGGTGGCGCGCGGCCTCGACATGTTGGGGCGACCATTGTCGTTGCGCATTGTCGCTGCCGAGCGAGATCATGGTGATGCGGCGGCGGTCGCGATCGACACTGCGCCGCAAGACGTGAGCTTGCGCCCGCTTGCGCCGGTGCATCTGCGCGCCGTGCGGGGCAGCTCCGTAATCCTGCTTTCCTGGATCAGACGCACGCGGCTCGACGGCGACTCTTGGGAGGCCGAGGAGGTGCCGCTTGGCGAAGCATCCGAGCGTTACGAGATCGACATTCTCGACGGCACAGCTATCAAGCGTGTGCTGACCTCGACTACGGCGGGAGTGCTCTATCCATCCGCCGACGAGATCGCCGATTTTGGCGCGCCGCTTTCCGCGATCGCATTGCGGGTGGTGCAGATGGCCGCCCTGGTCGGGCGCGGCTATCCGGCGGAAGCGGTCGTGTCGGTCGACTGAATTTCGCGCGGCAGCACCGCCCAGGCGCCAAGCGCCTCTGGTGGCGCCTCTGCGATGTCGCGTCCGATCGCGTGCCAGTCGAGTTCGCGTGCCGGCCCGGCAACGGCATTCACCGCGTAGATGAAGGCGGGAATACCCCATTTCAGGAATTCGATGAAACTGCCGTCCTGCATGGTCAGGCGGAACTTCCTCACGAACAAGAACGACACATCGTGAAGGCGGGTGATGGCGGGCAGCATGATCGAAAAGTCCGGCTCGCGCGGATCTGTCGGTTTGAATTTCAGCCGGTAATTGGTGAGGTGCAGCATGCCGAGCACCTTCTTCGGCGCCGACGCGCCGAGGACATAGGGCGGCGCATCCGCGTTGCCGGCATGCGGATGAAGCGGCAGCAGCGCATTGGCACCGTAACTGCGCAAGAGCTTTTCGCCCGGCAGCAACTCCCTCTGCATCAGCAGCGCTGCAACACCGTCATTCATCGCTTCGACCTGTTCCGTCGCGGCCATCCCGCCGCGGCACTGCCATAACGGAAAATCCATATGAGCGAAACCGTCCATCTCGGCTTGCCCGTGATCGCCGCAGCGCAGGCGCAGAAGCACGTGACCCACAACGAGGCCCTGCGCATTCTCGATGCGCTGGTCATGCTCAGCGTGAAGGACCGCGACCTGTCGGCGCCTCCCGGATCGCCCGCGGATGGCGACCGCTACCTGGTGCACCCGACCGGAAGCGGCGGCTTCACCGGCAAGGACAACCAGATCGCGCATTATCGCGATGGCGCGTGGGCGTTCTATGCGCCGCGGAGCGGCTGGCTCTGCTATGTCGAGGATGAGGAGTTGCCGCTGGTTTATGACGGCTCGTCCTGGGTCGAATTGCTCGGCGAACATGCAGCGTTCCAAAATGTGACGCTGCTCGGCATCGGTACGGAAGCGGACGGCGCCAACCCTCTCTCGGCAAAGCTCAATAATGTGCTCTGGACTGCGCGCTACGACGCCGAAGGCGGCGATGGCAGCCTGCGCTACAAACTGAACAAGGAAAGTCCCGCTGACGTGCTGTCACTCTTGTTCCAGACCGACTGGTCGGGACGTGCCGAGATCGGGTTGACCGGCGACGACAATTTTCACGTGAAGGTGTCGGCGGACGGGAGTGTCTGGAAAGACGCTGTCACGATCGACAAGACGACCGGCCATGCCGGCATCGCCGGCGCGTCCAGCCCGGCCGCTCCGTTACATGTCGGGGACGCCAACAGCGGATCGGTCAATCCGGCACTCATCACAAGCGACGTGATTCTGGTCACGGCACAAGACAACTCCGCCGGAATAGCCATTGCATGCGCTGGCTCGGCGTCGGGGCACCGCGGTGTGTTCAAGGGCTCCCGTTCCAGAGGCACGCTGTCGTCGCCAGCCGCGGCTGAGACCGGGGACCAGACGTTTTCACTGCTCGGCGTCGCGCTGGACGGCACCGCCATACGCGCGACGGCAGGAGTGAGCTTTCTGGTCGACGGCTCCGTCACGAACAACGTGCAGGCACCGCAAGCGGTCATTTTCGAGACTGGAGTAGCCTCGCGGTCTGAGCGTCTGCGTATCAATTCTTCCGGCAATATAGGTATCGGCACCAACGCGCCGGATGAAAAGCTGACGGTTGCCGGCATCGTCGATCCGAGCGCCGACAACACTTACACGATGGGCAAGTCCGGCCGCCGCTGGTCGGCGGTGTGGGCGGCGAACGGCACGATCCAGACCTCCGATGCCCGCGACAAACGCGATATCGCCCCGTCCGATCTGGGCCTCGATTTCATCCTGGCGCTGGACCCGATCAGTTACCGGTTCGCGATCGGCGGCAACGAGGAGGTGATCGAGACCGTCGATATCGAAGACGAGGAGGAGGTCTTTGGCGAGGAGCAACGGACCATCGTTGACATCGAAGTCGTGAACGGCAAGGCGGTGCGCCGCGAACGCACCGACAACGTACGCGTGCCGCTCTATGACGAATTCCCGATGGTCGATGAGGCCGGCGCGCCGATCCTTGGATCCGACGGCAAGCCGCGTGTGCATCGCGTGCCGCGCATGATCAAGGTCAAGCGCGAGCAGCCGACCGTCAGCTATCGCGAAAAGCCCGGCCGTCGCCGCCATTACGGCCTGTCCGCGCAACAGGTCCGCAAGGTGCTGTACGATCTTGGCGTCGAGGACTTTGCCGGATGGGTTAAGACCGATCCGGCCGATCCGACCAGCGACGAGGCGCTGCGCTACGACCAATTCATCGCGCCCTTGATCCGCGCGGTTCAGCAATTGGCCGAGCGGGTCGCGATACTGGAAGGGCGGCCGCGATGACTCGATGATTGAGACAGCCGTCAGATCGAATTGCTGCGAAATGCTCTCAACGAGGGCTTGCGTTCGAATCGCGCGGTCGGCCGACACCGCTATACGCAAATCCGTATTTGGCGGCCTCCTTTGCCGGGTAAATATTGCGCAGGTCGACCATCACCGGTTTTTTCATCGCAGTCCTGAGCGCGTCGAGGTCGAGCGCGCGGAACTGCTCCCATTCGGTAACGATCACGAGCGCGTCTGCTCCCTCGGCGCATTGATAGGCACTGCCGGTATAGGTCACCTTGCCGTCCAGCACGCTGCGGGCCTGTTCCATGCCTTCGGGATCGTAGGCGCGCACCTGTGCGCCCATATCGTGCAGCGCCGTGATCAGCGGGATGGAGGGCGAGTCACGCATGTCGTCGGTATTGGGCTTGAACGTGAGGCCGAGCACCGCGACCGTTTTCTCCCTCAGGTTTCCGCCGACGGCGGCGAGTACCTTGCGCGCCATCGCGCGCTTGCGCTGATCGTTGACCGCGACCACGGTCTCGATGATGCGCAGCGGCGCCTCGTAATCCTGTCCGGTCTTGATAAGAGCGAGTGTGTCCTTCGGAAAGCAGGAGCCGCCGAAGCCCGGCCCGGCATGCAGGAATTTGCCGCCGATCCGGTTGTCGAGCCCGATGCCGCGCGCCACCTCCTGCACATCGGCGCCGACCTTTTCGGCCAGATCGGCTATCTAGTTGATGAAGGTGATCTTGGTCGCAAGAAATGCGTTGGCGGCGTATTTGATCAGTTCGGCAGTGCGGCGCTCGGTATACATGATCGGCGAACGGTTGAGATAGAGCGGGCGATAGATCTCCGCCATCACCGCTTTGGCGCGCTCATCCTGCATGCCGATCACGATGCGGTCCGGATGCTTGAAATCGCGGATCGCGGCGCCTTCGCGCAGAAATTCCGGGTTTGAGACCACGGCGAAATCCGCGCCGGCGCGTGTCTGACGCATCACGCGCTCGACCTCGTCGCCGGTGCCGACCGGCACGGTGGACTTGGTGATGACCGCGGTGAAGCCGTCGATCGCGCGCACAACCTCGCGTGCGGCGTCGAACACATAGGTGAGATCGGCGTGACCGTCGCCGCGCCGGGACGGGGTGCCGACGGCGATGAATACCGCATCGGCCTGCGCGACTGGTTCGGTCAGTTCGGTCGTGAACGAAAGGCGGCCCTGACGTGCATTGTTGCCGACCAGTTCGGCCAGGCCGGGCTCGTAGATCGGCATCTCGCCCCGCTTAAGCGCGTCGATCTTCGCGGGATCCTTGTCGACGCAGATCACCTGATGGCCGAAATCGGCAAAGCACGCGCCAGAGACGAGGCCCACATAGCCCGAGCCGATCATCGCAATGCGCATGTAGAGCCTCCGGAGGGAAGTCGGATGATCCAGCCTCCGGTGCGCGACATGCGCGCCAATTATCTCAGCTTTGTAACAGTGGGGTGAAAGTTGGACGAAGTTCGCTGCGCCGACTCTTTCTGTCGGTGCCGTCATCAAGCCGTCACAAAAACGCGAAGGTTATCCCATGACTGACCGTCAACAGGGCGCGCCGTTGCGCGCCTTTCTCATTCCTGGGCTGGCCGGGGGCCGGCCCTTTCACTTTTCCGGCGGGCTCGATGTGCTCGCCCGCAAGCTCAACGCGCAAGGCGTGAAGGCCAGCGTGCATGCGCAGGGCTCGTTCCTGCGTCCTTACGGCGAGGTGGAAAGAAACGCGAATGCCGCGCGCGCGGCGGCAGGGAGGGGCGAGCGGCCGGTGCTGATCGGACATTCGATGGGCGCGGATGCGGCGCTGAAGGTTGCAGTCCAACTCCAGGCCGCGCGGATCGGGGTGCCGCTTGTGGTGTGTTTCGACCCGACCAGCTTCCGGCTTCTGTTCGGCCCGCCGCCGGTGCCGGCAAATGTCGCTCGGGTATTGTGCTTCTACCAGAAGATCAGTCCGCTCGGGCGCGGCCTGCTCAAGGTGGCGCCGGGCTTCAAAGGCGCATTGATCCAGCAGCAGGTCGCAACCATTCACAGCGCGGTCGATGACGACCCCGCGCTTCATGCGCGCGTCCTGGCCGAAGTGAAGGCGCTGCAGCAGTCGGCCGCCTGATCCGTCTGACCGGCCCATTCAGCGCCGCGTCATCGGGCGCGGCTTTTTCAATTCCAGGAGAACTCCAAGGTGGCTTCGAATTACGACGCCTCGCTCGCGCGCGTGCTGAAGCATGAGGGCGGCTATACCAACCATCCGTCGGACCCGGGTGGCCCGACCAATTTCGGCATCACGATCCACGATTATCGCCGCTACATCAAAGCCAGCGGCACCGCCGCCGATGTGCGCAACATGCAGCTTGCCGATGCCGCGAAAATCTATCGCGCCCGCTACTGGCATGCGCTGCGCTGCGACGAATTGCCGGCCGGGCTCGATTACGCCGTGTTCGATTACGGCGTGAATTCCGGCATCGGCCGTGCCGCCAAGGTGATGCAGCGTCTGCTCGGAATCGGGCAGGGCACGAGCATGACCGATGCGGTGATCGCGGCCGTGCGCAAAGGCAGCGCGACGAGGCTGATCGAAAGGCTGTGCGACGAGCGGATGGCGTTTCTGAAAAGCCTGCGCACCTGGCCGGTCTTCGGTGCGGGCTGGAGCCGGCGCGTCGCCGAGGTGCAGCGCGATGCGCTGGCGATGGCCAGGGGTGCCGTAATCGCGCCGTCGTCGGCTCCCACCGCCAACGGCAAGGCGCAGGTGCCGCAGCCGAAGGCCGCGCGGACCGCGACCACGGCGGGCGCCGTTGTTGCGGGCGGAGCAGCCGCGCAGGCGGCCGCATCGTCCGGAGCATCGTGGACGATGATCGCTGCGATCCTCGCCGCGGGCTTTGTGCTGGCCGTCGCTGGCTGGATCGGCTGGACGCTGTGGCACAGGCAGCGGCAGAACGCGCCGGCCTTAGCCGCGCGTGGGGTCAGCGTCCTGCGAGACGC
>JAEZBA010000209.1 GCA_023430245.1 Pseudomonadota bacterium | reverse complement strand
CGTCGGCATCGACGTGAAAAAGCATTCGGCGCTGGTCTTTGCCGCCGGCGGCGCACTCGCCGCCACCGCAGGGATGCTGGTCTCGACCTTCGTTTCGTTCAGCGCCACCTCGGGCGTCGAGTACACGCTGAAGGCGCTGATCGTCGTCATCATGGCCGGCGTCGGCCGCGTTACCGGCACGCTCGCCGCCGGCATCCTGCTCGGCGTGGTCGAATCGCTCGGCGGCTACCTGATCGATCCATCGCTGACGCTCGCGATCAATTTCGGACTGTTCATGCTGATCCTTCTGGTGCGGCCGACCGGATTGTTCACCCGTGCCTGAAATCATCGAAAAAAATCCCGGCACTCTCGCTGTCTTCGCCGCGGTCGCTGCGATCCTTGCGCTCGTGCCATGGGTGGCGTCGAGCTACATGGTGTCGTTTCTCCTGCTGATGTTCGCCAACATCGCGCTGGCGACGGCATGGTCGTTCTTCTCCGGCGCGACACGGTATATTTCGCTGGCGACGGCGGCCTTTTTCGGCATCGGCATCTACACGCTGGCGATCACCCATGTGTACATCCCGGTCGGGTTTGCGCTGCTCGCCGCCGCCGCGATCGGGTTTCTGGTCGCGGTCGTGGTCGGGTTGTCGACGCTGCGGCTGCGCGGCGTTTATTTCGTGGTCTTCACCTTCGGCCTGACCGAGCTGGTGCACCAGGTGATCAACACCTGGGAAATCAAGATCAACAAGACCGCGACCCGCTACATCTTCTCCGACGTATCGAATACGACGATCTACTACACGCTGCTCACGGTCGCGCTGATCACCGTGATCGGCAGCTGGTATGTCAGCCAGTCGCGGCTCGGCTATGCGCTGCGCGCAATCGGCGAGGACGAAACGGTGGCGCGCCATACCGGCATCAACACCACCTGGGTCAAGGTGCTGTGCTTCGCGCTGTCGGCTTCGGCGATGGCGCTCGTCGGCGCGACGCTGGCGCTGCGCTATCCCTATATCGACGCCAGCATCGCCTTCAATAATTCGTGGTCGTTTCAGGTGCTGATTGCGGCGCTGCTCGGCGGTGCGAGCCGGTACTGGGGCCCGATGGTCGGCGCGATCCCGCTGGTGCTGCTGTCGGAATTTCTCGCCGGCACCTTTCCGCATCATTTCAGCATCGCGCTCGGCCTGTGCTTCGTGGTGATCGTCTATTTCATCCCGGGCGGCATCGCACCGCTGCTCGAACGCTACTGGTATCGGCTGCGCGATCATCTGCGCGCCAGACTGGCGGCCGCATGACTGACGCGCGGGACACTCTCCTGTCCGTATCCGGGCTGCGCAAGGCCTTCGGCGGCCTCGTTGCCGTGCGCGACATCTCGTTCGACATCCCGCGCGGCAGCATCTCCGGACTGATCGGACCGAACGGGTCGGGCAAGACCACCGTGCTCAATTTGATCACCGCGGAATTTCCCCCCGATGCCGGCTCGATCCGCTTTCGGGGGGAAGAGCTTGTCGGCCGCCGCTCGTTCGAGGTTTGCCGTGCGCATATCGCCCGCACCTTTCAGCTGGTGCGGGTGCTGCCGGGCATGACCGCGCTGGAAAACGTGATGCTCGGCCGCATGTTCGGCGCCGAGCCCACAAGCCCCGGCATCGCCGAGCGCGACGCCGAGCGGCTGATCGCCCGCGTCGGTCTCGGCAACCAGGCGCATCTTTACGGCTCGCAGCTCACTTACATTGACCAGAAGCGCGTGGAGCTTGCGCGCGCACTCGCCACCCGTCCGGAATTGCTGCTGCTCGACGAGTGGCTTGCCGGCCTCAATCCGACCGAGTTGCAGGTCGGCATCGAACTGATCGGGCAGATCCGCAAGGACGGCATTACCATCGTCATGATCGAGCATGTGATGGAGGCAATCCGCGCGCTGTGCGATACCTGCGTGGTGATGAATGCCGGCGAAAAGATCGCCGAGGGCACGCCTCATGCGGTGCTGTCGAACCCGCAGGTGATGCAGGCCTATCTCGGCGCCGAGCCCGGAGCTGACGATGCTGCGGCTTGAAAATGTCAGCGTGGCCTATGGCAAGCACGAGGCGCTGCACGGCGTATCGATCGATGTGCCGGCCGCCCGCACCACCGTCATCCTTGGTGCCAATGGCGCCGGCAAGACCACGCTGCTCAAGACCATCGCCGGGCTGGTCCCGGCAAAGCCCGGCAGCCGCATCCTGTTCGAGGACCGGCCGATCGAGAACGAGCCGTCGCATCGCATCGTCGCGGCCGGCATCGCGCTGGTACCGGAGGGCCGCCGCCTGTTCGGCGAAATGACGGTGATCGACAATCTCAAGCTCGGCGCCTATCCCGAGCGCGCCCGCGCCGACGAGGCGCGCCAGCTCGACAAGCAGCTCGCAACATTTCCACGGCTGGCCGAACGCCGCGATCAGCTTGCCAAGACCATGAGCGGGGGCGAGCAACAGATGCTGGCTATCGCCCGCGCGCTGATGTCGGAACCGAAAATCCTGCTGCTCGACGAGCCCTCACTCGGATTGTCGCCGCGGCTGATCAAGGAATTGTTTGCGACGCTGCGAACCATCACGCAGGGCGGCCAGGCGGTCGTGCTGGTCGAGCAGAACGCACATCAGAGTCTGCAGCTCGCCGACATCGTCTATGTGCTGGAAAACGGCCGCATCCATTCGTCCGGCACGGCCGCCGAGATGCGAAAGGACGCGGGCATCGCGCGCGCCTATCTCGGGCTGAAGGCAGAGCCTGTCGGCGCCACGCCGGCGCCGCTGCCTCAAACGCAGGCACGACCGTCGGCAGCGGGAGGATTTGTTAACCCGTTTGCCCGCACTATCGCGGCCACGCGGGACGAAATGCGGCGCACGCCCGATGGCGACGCCGAAGCCAGTCAAAGAGGCCAGACCATGGGCGGTTTCTACAACCCGTTTGCACGGGCCGTGTCCTACGACTTCGCGCCGAAAAAGCCGGAACCTGCACCGGCCGAAGCCACTCCGTCGCACGAGCGCGCCGAGGTGTCGGGCGGTTTCTCCAATCCATACGCGCGTAGCGTGGAGAAGTAGGTCGCAAGTCGCCACCCTCCCCTAGAGGGGGAGGGTCGGCGAGCATCGAACAACGTGAGATGCGAGACGGGGTGGGGTGAGCTTTCTTGCGAAGGTTCACCCCACCCCGCTGTTCGCTTCGCTCACAGCGACCCTCCCCCTCCAGGGAAGGTTGGCTACGGCACCGCGTACGGATTGCGGAAGCCGCCGGACTGGGTGCTGCTGGCGAAATCTCCACCCGGCGTCTTCACCGGGTGCAGCTTCGGCGCCGACTCCTGCTCGTGCGCAACCTTCGGCGACACCGAGCCCGCACTGCGGATGACGTGATAGCTGAGTTCGTCCGGATCAATCAGGTCCGGCACCTTCCAGCCGTCGAGATCATACTCAGCCATGCATTGCTCAGCGAAGCCCTGCAGGTTCTTCGCCGTGCCGCCCGCCATTGCACCGAACAGCACGTAGCGGCGGATTTCCTCGGTCGAGCCGCCGTAATTGATCTCGTAGAGTTCGTGCCGGCCGCCGAACTCGGTGCCGATCGTGTCCCATAACAGCTTGAGCAGCTTCACCCGGCCTTCCGCGTCATAGCCGTTGGAGCCGCGCATATACTTGTCGATATACGGGCGGATCTCCGGATTCTTGAAGTCGCGCGCCGACGAGTTGAGATAGATCAGGCCCGAGGCCACCGTCTGCTCGATGATGTATTTGACCCGGGTATAGGCCATGGTCGAGACGATCTGGTAAGCGCCGGCGGGCTCGATATCCGGCAGCAGATATTCGCCGACCCACGGCTTCGGATTGCGCGCCATCGCCTCGGTCAGGCCCCAGAACAGGTTGCGCCAGACCAGCACCTCGCCGACATTCGCCTGCACGCCGCGGAAGTCTTTCGATCCCGTGGCTTCCACAGCCTTGAGCAGAAGCCCCGCGATGAAGTCGAGCTTCACGGCAAGCCGCGTGCAGCCATGGAGCAGCGCGCGCGGCAGGAAGCCGGTGCGCGGGAAGAAGTTGTTCGCCTTCTCCACGTCGCCGTAGCAGAACACGTTCCCCCAGGGGATCAGCACCTTGTCGATAATGAAGACGGCGTCGTTCTCGTCGATGCGGCTCGACAGCGGATAATCGAACGGCGAACCCATCGCGGTCGATGTCATCTCGTAGGACGGGCGGCAGATCAGCTTCACGCCCGGCGCATTGGTGGGGATCATGAAGATCGCGGCGAAGTTCTTGTCCTGGACCGGGATCAGGCCGTGATGGGCAACGAAGGTGTAATTTGTCAGCGCCGAACCGGTCGCGACCACCTTGGCGCCGGACACGATGATGCCGGCATCGGTTTCCTTTTCGACATGGCAGCACACATCGCCAACTTCGTTCGGCGGCCGGTCACGGTCGATCGGGGGATGGATAATGGCGTGATTGACAAACGGCACGCGCTCCTGGCTGAACTGGTACCAGCGCTTCGCGTTCTCCTGCCACGGATCGTAAAAGTCGGCATTGGCGCCGAGCGTGCCGAGGAACGCGGCCTTGTAGTCCGGTGCGCGGCCGAGCCAGCCATAGGTGATCTTTGCCCATTCGGCGATGGCATCGCGGCCGGCCACCGATTCCGCAATATTCTTCGGCGCCTTGAAATAGGCCTGGGTCATCCCGCCGTTGCCGGTATCGGTCGGCACCAGCAGTTTCGATTTGTGTTTCGGATCGTGCAGCGCGTCGTACAGGCGCGCGACCATGCGCGAGGTGTTGCGGAAGGCCGGATGCGTCGTCACGTCCTTCACGCGCTCGCCGTAGATGTAAATCTCGCGGCCGTCGCGCAGCGACTCCAGGAACTGTTCGCCGTTCATCGGCGTCGTGACCTTGATCTTTCCGGTGGTCACCGGATCGGCCGCAAAGGCCACCTTGTCGTCGCGGAGCGCCGCGCGAGACATGTCGCAAATCCTCCCGAAAAGGCCGCGTTTTCGCGGCTCGTACGGGCTAGAATGCCTGATTGAAATCAAGCCGCTAGCCTCGTGATACGGATACGATATGGAAGCGGTTTTGCGGATGCAAGCGCGCCGCGTAAGCGGACCTGTGCGCCGCCCCGGCAATCGGGCTAGACTGCCCCACGATGCCGCCCGCGTGGGCAAGGATGCCGGCCTGATATGACATTCACCGTTCGATCCCTGACCGGCAGCCTGAATTCGATCACCCAATCCCCGTCATGGATCAGCCAGGCCGGTCTCGGCCTGGCGCTTGTCGCGGTGTTCGTGGCGCTTGAATGGGTGAGTTCGATCCACGAATTCATGAGCGTGCCGATCACGGCCTGGAATCCGGGCCTCGGCGTCGTGTTCGCCTTCATGCTCCTGCGCGGCCCGCTCTATGGCCTGGTGCTGTTCGCCGGAATGATCGCGTCCGAGCTGCTCGTGGTGCGGACCGAATTGCAATGGCCGCTCATTGTCGCGATCGCCGCCATCATCTCGCTGGTCTATAGCAGCGCCGCCATCGTGATCCGGCGCGCGCTGCATCTTGACGCCGGCCTGCACCATTTGCGCGATCTGATGGTTCTCCTGTCCGCCGGCATTTTCGCCGCGTTGGTCAGTTCGGCGCTGGTCGCGCTTCTGCTTCTGCTCGATGAGCGCATCGAACTCGACAACATCCTGATCGCGGCGGCGCCGCTTCTGGTCGGCGACCTGATCGGCATCGCGGTCATGACACCGCTCACGCTGCGCCTCGTCATGCTGCTGCATGGCCACGCGACACTGGCGGGCTATTCGCGGCCGCTCGCGATCGAGGTCTCGCTCTATGCCGCGCTGAGCTGCCTCGCGCTGTTCGTGATCGTCGGCGGCCCAAGCGGGAGCGGGCTGCGATATTTCTATCTTCTGTTCGTGCCGGTCGTGCTCGCGGCCGTGCGGCATGGCTTCGACGGTGCCTGCGCCGCGCTCGCCATCACGCAATTCGCGCTGGCCGGACTGATGCATCATTTCGGCTATGACGCGCGGGCCTTCACCGACATGCAGACGCTGATGCTGGTGCTGACCGGAACCGGACTTGTGGTCGGCGCCGTCGTCAGCGAACGGCAGAATGCCGATATCCTGCGGCGGCGCGCGGAAGACCGCCTGCGCGAAAAGGAAATGGATGCCAGCCGCGCCGCGCGCTTCACACTCGTCAGCGGCATGACGTCGGCGCTGGCGCATGAGATCAACCAGCCGATGACCGCCGCCCGCGCGTCGGCGCGTTCGGCGCAGCATCTGATCGAGAGCGCGGCGCCCGACCTGCCGCGCGCCAGCAGCAATCTCGCCACCGCGATTGCCCAGATTGATCTGGCGGGCGGCGTTATGCGACGTATGCACGAGTTTCTGCAACGCGGCCGCCCGCATGCGGCCGGCTTCGATGTCACCGCCATGATCGAGGACGCGCTGACGCTCGCGCGGCCGGATGCAACCGCACGCGGCATCGGGATCGTGTCCGATATTCCCGCCAATCTGCCAATGGCTCGTGGCGACCGGATCCAGATCGAACAGGTGGTGCTGAACCTCATCCGCAATGCGACGGAGGCGATCTCCGGGTCGGGTCAGAAAGACGGGTTGATCCGGCTGTCCGCTGTCACCTTGTCAGAGCCGCGGCGAATCGAGATCGCGGTGGCCGACAATGGCCCCGGCGTTGCGCCGGATTTCGCGCAAAGCATGTTCGAACCAATGACCACGTCCAAGCAGGAAGGCCTTGGTCTTGGTCTGTCGATCTGCCTGACTATCGTCGAATCGCATGGCGGCCGGATTTGGCTACATTCCGGCGAGCCGGGACGCACCGAATTCCGGTTCTGGTTACCCCTTGAACCGCCTCACGAACTCCAATAACAGAATGGCGCGAGACCTGCCGGGATGAGTTCCCCCACCATATTCGTCATCGACGACCAGCCCTCGGTCCGGGATGCAATCGGCGAAATGCTGAGCGTGTTCGGATTCGTGGTCGAGGTGTTCGATTCCGCAAGCGCTTTTCTCGACAAGGTGCAGGCCACCCGCCCGGGATGCGTGGTCGCCGATGTCCGGATGCCGGGCATGGACGGTATCGCGCTGGTCGGCGAAATGGCCCGCCGGGCGATCGGGATCCCGGTCATTCTCATTTCCGGGCACGCGGACGTGCCGATGGCGGTCGCAGGCATCAAGGCCGGTGCGGATGATTTCATCGAAAAGCCGATCGACGACGCGAGGCTTGTCGCCGCCATCAACCGCGCGCTGGCGCGGGTATTCTCGGCGCAGGACTCGGCGAAACAGCATGACGATCTTGCCGAGCGCTTCGCACGTCTCACCCCGCGGCAGGCCGAGATTTTCGACCTCGTCGCCGGCGGCTTCACGAGCCAGGCCATCGCTGCGAAGCTCGACCTTTCGACCCGGACCGTCGAGAGTTATCGCGCCCAGATTATGGAAAAGATGCAAGCCGAGAGCGTTGCAGTCCTGGTGCGCCAGGCGATCCGCCTGCGCCGGATCGAGCCTTAAACCCGTCCGCGCCGGCCTTCACCCGACGGAACTTCGCCCGCCATCGGACGGCCGCGACTACCGTATTTATACGACCCAACTGATACGAATGCCGGATTTCGGTCCGTGCGCATAGCGTGCCGCCGAACGCGCGGATCTCGCATCCGGGCGGCACGGGGCAACACATGAAGCGCGGCCTGACACAAGGCACACCGCGACGGCTGACGCGGCTGTCGTCGATCGACATTCCGTTGGTGGCTGCGGTCGCGGCATTGCCGGCGGTGGTGCTGGCAGCGCATCTTCCGACGGACTTGCTGATGCCTGCATTGGCAATTCTGGCGTTCACGACGGCGCTGGTCGCAGCCGTCATGGGCTGGCTGACCCGTGCGTCGCGCCAAGCGGCCGCCGCAACGATCTGGGACTTTGCGGGCGCCTGCGTGCTGATCGGCATTGCCGCCGGGACGTTCAGCGAATCTGTTCAGGTTTCACAAGTTCTCGGGATCGCAACCACGGCTCCGTGATATAGACGTCACTTCATCCAGGCCGGGCCCCTCTGGCGATCTGCAAGCAGGTCGCGATGTCGGACTGGAATTCCGCAAGGAATGGCCCCGCCAGGATGGGATGCAAATCCCGCACTCCGCCGACCGGACCAGTCCTGTAACCAACGAGAGGAGTCCGGTCGTGTTCGACCTCATTACGCCTTCTGTTCTCACTGCCCTGTTCCAGGTCATCATGATCGACCTGGTGCTCGCCGGGGACAACGCCATCGTCATCGGTCTCGCTGCCGCGGGCCTGCCCAAGGAACAGCGGGCGAAAGTCATCCTGATCGGCATCGGCGCCGCGACGGTGCTGCGTATCATCTTCGCGTTGCTGACGACGCAGTTGCTCCAGATCGTCGGACTTCTGCTCGCGGGCGGCCTGCTGCTGCTCTGGGTCTGCTGGAAGATGTGGCGCGAATTGCGCACGCCACACGAGGAAGTTGTAGAAGCTGAAGAAGCGCTGACCGATACCGATATCAACAAGGACGGTACGGTCGGGGCCAAGGTGCCGCGCAAGACATTCGCGCAGGCCACCTGGCAAATCATCATTGCCGACGTCTCGATGTCGCTCGACAACGTGCTGGCGGTTGCCGGCGCCGCCCGCGACCATCCTTACGTTCTGATCTTCGGCCTTGCGCTGTCGATCGCGCTGATGGGCATCGCCGCCAGCTACATCGCGAACCTGCTGCAGAAGCATCGCTGGATCGCCTATGTCGGCCTCGCGGTCATCCTCTATGTCGCGCTCGACATGATCTATCGCGGCTTCAACGAGGTTCTGCCCTACGCCATGAATTATATGGGCTGATCCACGCCTCTCGCCCCACGCCGCGCGGACGACATGGTACCGCCATGCGCTCCGCGCGGTTGCGTTCCCGCATGCTGAAATGCCAAGTTCCCGCCGGACAAAAAGCGGGGCAAAATGGCCGATGGCGGATAAGAAGATTCTGATCGTGGGCGCGGGTCTGGGAGGGCTCGCGGCCGCATCATGCCTGCTGAAGGCAGGTTTCGATGTCGAGGTCTACGAGCAGGCCCCGATGCTCGCGGAAGTTGGCGCCGGCATCCAGATGAGCGCCAATCCGATGCATGTGCTCCGCCATCTCGGACTTGAGGATGACGTGCTGCGGCTCGGGGTCCAGCCGGGCGCCTATGTCTTCCGGTTGCACGATACCGGCGAGGTCATCCAGGACTTCCCGCTCGCCGCCGAGCATCAGCGCCAGCACGGCGCACCCTATGTGCAGCTGCATCGCGCCGACCTGCACGAACTCCTGGCCACCGCCGCCAGCAAACTCAAGCCCGACTTGATCCGGCTGAACCATCGCGCCACCGGCTTCACCGAGACCGACAATGGCGTCACGCTGCATTTCGCCGACGGCAGCAGCGCCGAGGGCGATATCCTGATCGGAGCCGACGGGCTGAAATCAACCATCGCGCGGCAGATCGTGGGAAAGATCCCGGCGACCTACACCGGGGACGGCGCCTGGCGCATTACCGTCCCGACCGAGCGGCTACCGAAGCCGTTCCTGCCGGAAGTCATGTCGGTGTTCATGGGTCCGGGCGGGCATGCCGTCTGCTATTATCTGCGCGGCGGTGCGCTGCTCAATTTCGTCGGCATTACCGAGACCGAATTGGCGTCCGAGGAATCCTGGACGCAGAAATTCCCCTGGGAGATGCTCAAGAAGGATTACGAGGGCTGGCATCCCGCGATCCAGACCATCATCGACGCCGCCGACCACGACCAATGCTATCGCTGGTCGCTGCACAATCGCCCACCGGTCCGCAACTGGAGCACAAAGCGCGCCACCATTCTCGGCGATGCCGCGCATGCGACGCTGCCCTATCTCGCACAGGGCGCGGCGATGGCGATCGAGGACGGTGCCGTGCTGGCGCGCGCGCTGCGCCAGGAGAACGACATCGCCGCAGCGCTCGATCTCTATCAGCGCAATCGCGTCGATCGCACCGCGCGCATTGTCGAGACCTCGACGCAGAACCGCCGTTTGTTCCACCTGCCGACGCAGGATGCGATCCGCGCGGAATTTTCCAAGCGCAACGAAGGCGAGAGCCGCAATCGCTGGCTTTACTCTTACAATCCGCTGACGGTCGAGCTGACATGACCGACACGGCCAAAGGGCGCACCGTCACCGCAACTGCCGGCCTGATCCCGTTCAAGCTCGCGCAGGCGGTCGGCGGCTCGGGCGTGTCTGCTGTCGATGTCATCGTTGTCGAACTGACGGACGCAGACGGCGCGCGCGGCCTCGGCTTTTCCTATGTGATCGGCGGACATGGCGGTGTCGCCTTCAAGGCGGCGCAGGACCAGGTGGTGCGCTTCGTCGACGGGCAAGCGCTGCCACCGCCGCCCACGCTCTGGCGCAACATCAACGCTAGCTTCAACCGGACCGGGCCTGGGCCAAACCTGGTCGCGCTCGCCGCGATCGATGTCGCCGCCTGGGATCTGCACGCACGCAAACTCGGCCTGCCGCTCGGCATCGCGATGGGCGGCGCATTGCGCGCGGTCCCGGTTTACGGCAGCGGCGGCTTTAACACCACGCAGCAACCGGAAGCCGCTGCAGATGTCGCTGCCGAGCAGGCTGCGCGTGGACTGACGGCTGTGAAGCCGCGCGTGAAAGGCATGCCGTCCGATGCGGCTGTGCTCGCCGCCGTTCGCAACGCGCTTCCCGCGCATGTACAGATCATGGCCGATGCCAACGAGAAATGCGACCTGCCGCAGGCGCTGTGGCTGATGGCGCTGGCGCGAGAAAAAAGCCTCCTGTTCGTTGAGGAGCCCCTTCCGGCGCGCGCGCTCGAGGGCTATCGCAGGCTGGCATCGTCGGGCGGCGGCGCGATCGCAACCGGCGAGCATCTACAGACGCGCGCGGAATTCCTGCCGTTCATATCGGAGCGGATCGCGAGCGTGATCCAGCCCGACCTCGCGATGATCGGCGGACTGACGCCGGTCCTCGAACTCGCGACACTGGCCGAGGCGTTCGACACGACCGTGTCGCCGCATTTTCTGCCCGGACTGTTCGCGCATGTGGCCGCGGCCGCTCCGGCCTTGCGCTGGCTCGAGGAGTTTCCGCTGCTGGAGCCGTTGTTCGAGGGCTGGCCCGGTGTCGATGCGAACGGGGCGATGATGGCCTCGTCCGCATCGGGACACGGGCTTGAATTGAGCGAACGCTACCGGCGCGAGATGGTGCAGTGACGATCGTACACTGCTTAGATGATCTTCCTGCGTTGAAGCAACGTTATTGCGAGCGAAGCGAAGCAATCCGACACGTGGATTGCTTCGTCGTCGGCACTCCGTCTGCTTAAGCCTTAGCTCTCGATGAAGGCGAGCAGATCGGCGTTGATCGTCTCCGCATTCACCGTCGCCATGCCGTGCGGGAAGCCCGGATAGATTTTGAGCTCGCCCTTCTTGAGCAGCTTGACGGCAAGCTTGGC
>JAEZBA010000193.1 GCA_023430245.1 Pseudomonadota bacterium | reverse complement strand
GGTCAAGAGCTTGCGCGGGCGCGAGCGGGCCATCTCGAAGGCGAAGCGGATGATGCGCGTTACCCCGGCGCGCGTGAACATCGCGACATCCGTCGCGACCTCCTCAGGCAGGCCCTTGTGAACGCGGCCGCCGACGCCGGCATATTCGCCTTCGGAATTCTCGCGCACGATCACCCAGTCGAGTTCGGGCCCGGTGACGTTGCGGAGCGGACTGACGATGCCGGGCAGGATGCGGGTGGGACGTACATTGGCGTATTGATCGAGCGGCTGGCAGATCGCGAGCCGCAGTCCCCACAGCGTGATGTGGTCGGGAATATCCGGTGCGCCGACGGCACCGAAATAGATCGCGTCGAATTTGCGCAACTGGTCCGCGCCGCCCTCCGGCATCATCACGCCGTGCTTGCGATAATAGTCCGAGCCCCAGTCGAAATGGCTGACGTCGAGTGCGAAGCCGCCGTCGCGTGCGGCGCAGGCGGCAAGAACGTCAAGACCGGCGGCGATCACTTCGGGCCCGATTCCGTCGCCGCCGATGGCGGCGATCCGGTGAGTACGCATTGCTTCGGCCATTGGTTATTGCTTGCCGCCGAAGTTCAGCCCGCGCACCACCACGATCTGGGTGCGGGCGCCGGCGATCCCGAAATCGTCGTCGTTGATCAGGACCAGTGAACGGTCCGGAAGCACGGCAACGCCTTCGGTCTTGCCCAGGATCTTCGGAAAGTCGGCGGTGTCGAAGCGCAGCGACTTTTTCACCGGTTCGATCAAGGCGTCGGCGACGCTGAGCTGCTCCAGCGAGGGCGACGTCGCTATCTGGTCCCACGGCGTGCCAATGATGTTGGTCGCCTTGCCGAGATCGACCTCGTAGAGCTTGGTGGTGGCCTCGGTCCGCTCCAGAACAACAAGATGGCTGGTCCCGACCACTGTCATCTCACTGACCCGCGGGTCGGATTGGTTGGATGACGGATCGCGCCGGAACGTCTTCGGGTCGTCCAGCACATAGACATATTCGGCGACGATCTGCATCGAGGTGCGTTCGACCTGAAACAGCCGCACGTTCCGGGAGGTCCGAAAGGCTGCGATGTCCGGATTGGCGAGCGGGCTCTGCAGCGCGAAATACAGGAAGCGCTCGTCGCGCGAGACTGCAAGCGCCTCGATCCCGCGATTGAGCTGGCGCCGTGCAAGGATCGCCGGCAGCGAGCCGACCACGCCGTAGCGGGCGCCGGCAAAGTCTTCTTCCATGCCCTGCGGCACATGGCGGGTGATGATCCGGCCGTCAGAAGACACGTGAATGATCGAGGGCGCATTTTCGTCCGATACCCAGAAAGTGCCGTCGGTCAGCCGGATGACGGCCTCCGCGTCGATCCCATGCACATTCTGATCGAGCGGCTTGCCGTGCCCGTCGAGCGGAGGCTCGGTGACGGCGTTGCGCAGCGGATTGGGCATGCCGTTGAGCGGCGTGCCGTCGCGATCCTTGAGCGTGATGACGTCGGTGATGCGAAACTGGCCGGCATCGGTCAGAATCGCGCGATAGATCGATGGAGCGTAGGACGGCGTCAGGAAAATTCTGGCGTTCTTGGTCTCACGGCAGGCGGGGAGCTCCATCTGCGCGACCGACTTGAAATCTCCGCAGGTCAGGTTCGGACCGCGATCGCCGACGGTCCAGATCACATTGGGCGGGTCGTCTGGATGACGGAACGCGCCGCTGCCGATGCCGACTGAGAGGTTGAGCAGACGGCCATTGTCGAAGCGGTGGCGCGCCATCGTCAGCAGCGTGTCGTCGCTGCGGAATTCACGAATGGCAATATCGGACGCAATGGCAGATGTGGGCAGGGCGAGCAGAAGAACGGCTAAAAGGCGAAAACGCATTGGCGCCATCGGTTATGCTGGGGCCCGGCGCGACGTGCGCGAGGCTCGTGTCCCGAATCCGAAGTCCGCTTCATTCTGCAGCTTGCTTGTGAGCGGACTTCGGCTTCGAAGAACACTAGCAAGCCGTTGATTCTTGTGTGGTTTTGGTTCGAAATCCGCCTGAAGAGCCTGCTGCGAGAAATGCAGCGGATTTCCGAACCACCACACTTGCGCTTTGTCTCACGTTACCGGCCTTCGAGGCAAAGGGTCCGCTCGGCTACGGAAACAGCCCCGGCTGCCGGAATTTCGGGGCCGGCAGGCCAGGTTTTCCCCTGCGGTCTGCAATCCCGTTGAATTTTTATGAGCCTGAGACCCCATGCTCCGGTGGAAAGGCCAGGCTTTTGGTTATTTAGTTAACGAACTGTGGCAATAATGCACTAGTGGGCTTTGTCACACCCCACTATCGTATTTTGGTTGATTCACCTGGGGGCTCCCTATGAAGAAGTTTGCGATGGCATCCGCTGCAGTGCTCGTGCTTTTGAGCGCTGCTGGCTGCACCATGTACGGCAAGGCTCCGGTCGGCAAGGCGCCGGTTGTCGCCAAGTACTAACGGTTCAGGCCGAGAAAGGGCCGGCTTTCACGCCGGCCCCTTTCTGTTTCCTGGCGTTGGTTGCATTCAAGCTCGTGACTGAAGGTCGCTGGCCGAATGCAAGAGCCTAATGGTGTCTACAATATCGGCATATGCGGTGTCCCCGCATAGGCCGCTTTTTGTTTTTGGGGTGGCTCTCCGATCGCTCGCCGAGACCCGGCCGCATGACTCAGGTTTCGCGTGACTCAGGTTTGGCGTGACTCAGGTTTCACGGCGTCTCGGGTCTTGCAGAAGTCTCCGGTTCCAGGCGAACGGGAGGAGCGAGAGGTTTCGCGAGCCGGAAGGCCTGGCAATAAAGCCTGAGGCTCTTTCGCAACG
>JAEZBA010000143.1 GCA_023430245.1 Pseudomonadota bacterium | reverse complement strand
GCGCATGCGCGCTCGCTGTTCGTCGGCGAGCGGGCGGAAAATATCGATCTGTTCGGGCTGGTGATCGACGGGTTGAAGGCGAAACCGGCGGAAGGCCGGGCGCTGGTGCATATTGTGGATGCGCAGGACATCCGGCTGACCGATTGCACCATCGTCAATGCGGGTCGCAATGCCATTTCGCTGGAGCGCTGTTCGGGTGCAGTGACCGGCTGCATCATCGAGGATGCGGGCGACGGCGCGCTGTTCGCGATCGACTCCACCGGACTTCGCATTGCCGGCAACGTGATCCGGCGGTCGGGCAATAACGGCATCCAGGTCTGGCGCTCGGCATTCGGCAATGACGGCACGATCGTCGACAACCGCATCGAGGACACCCGCGCCGATGCCGGCGGCGACGGCCCCTATGGCAATGGCATCAGCGTCTACCGCGCCGGCAATGTCATCGTGCGCGGCAACCGCATCGACGGCTGCGCGTTCTCGGCGGTGCGCGGCAATTCCGCCTCCAATATCCAGATCGCGGGCAATATCTGCACCCGTCTCGGCGAGGTCGCGATCTATTCGGAATTCTCGTTCGAGGGCGCGGTCATCACCGGCAACACCGTGGACGGCGCCACCCTCGGCATTTCGGTAACGAATTTCGATGTCGGCGGCCGGCTCGCGGTGGTTCAAGGCAATCTCGTCCGCAATATCACCGCCGGCGTCAGCGAAGATCGCGGTGCGGGCATCGCCATCGCGGCCGACAGCGTGGTCACCGGAAATGTGATCGAGAACACCGCCGTTAGCGGCATCGCGGCCGGCTACGGGCCGTATCTGCGCGACGTGATCGTGAGCGACAATGTGATGCGCGGGACCGATATCGGGGTCGCGGTCAGCGTGGTGCCGGGATCGGGCAGCGCGCTGATCGCCAACAACCTGATCGCCGATGCCAAGGGCGGCGCGGTGGTCGGCCTAGAATGGGAGAAGCGGGGCACCGGCGACATGACGAAGGATGGCGTCGGCAAGCACGCACATGTGACGCTGAGCGGGAACCGGGTGCGGTGACATCGGTTGCGTGACATCATAACCGCAACGCTGAGGGTCCTCCCCGTGAGGCGCCCGATGTTTCTCATCTTACCTCTCCCCGCTCGCGGGGAGAGGTCGATTTGCAAGCGGAGCGAAGCAAATCGGGTGAGGGGCCGGCGCTGAACGTGCGGCAAACTTGCCCCTCACCCGGCTCGCATGCGCTCGCCCCCCTCTCCCCGTTTCACGGGGAGAGGGAAATACCGCCCTTGTGGTGCCGCAAATCGATTCCTAATCTATCCACATGGAGTCACCGCTTGCGCGCCGCCGGTCCTGGCGCAAGATCATCATGCTCACCATACTCGCCCTGTTTCTCGTGCCGGTCGCGGCACGCGCCGCCCTGTTCGCGTTCGAAGACCGCCCAAGCGGCTGGCGCAATGCCGACTGGTCCAGCATCGGCGCCCTGCCCGCTGCCGCCGCGCATCCCGAAGCGCGCGTCCTGTTCCTCTCGGGCCGCACCGGCGGGCTGAAAGGGGCGGTCGCGGTGCATAGCTGGGTGGTGTTCAAGCGCGCGGGCGCCAAAAGCTGGACCCGCTACGACGTGGTCGGCTGGGGCAATCCGGTACGGCTGAATGGCTGGGCCCCGGACGGCCGCTGGTACGGCTCGCCGCCGACCGTGGTCGTCGACATCAAGGGAGAACAGGCGGAAGCCGTGATCCCGGCGATCGAAAAGGCCGTGAAGGATTACCGCTATTCGAATTACGGCGATTACCGGCTGTGGCCGGGCCCGAACAGCAATTCCTTCGTCGCGGCGATCCTGCGCGATGTGCCGCAGATCAAGGCGACGCTGCCGCCGAACGCCATCGGCCGCGATTTCCGCGCCGGCCCTTATTTCGGCTGGACCGATTCCGGCACCGGCATCGAGGCCAGCCTTTACGGGCTGCTCGGCGTGAAAGCCGGCTGGATCGAGGGGCTGGAGTTCAATCTCGGCGGTCTTGTCGCAGGCCTCGATATCCGCAATCCGGCGCTGAAACTGCCCGGCTTCGGACGGATCGGCCTGCCCTATTCCTCCGCCAATGCCGCGCTGGCGCCGTCAAGGTAAGGTCTGCTCCTGCATGTTGAGTCTGTAGCCCGGATGAGCGACAGCGAAATCCGGGACCGCAAGGCCCCGCATGTCGCTTCGCTCATGCGGGCTACGGATGCTACGGGGGAGCCATGACCACCGCGCGCAAATCGCCGCCCGTGCTATCCATCATCATTCCGGTGCATAATCATGCGCGCCGTATCGGCCCGGTGCTGCAGGCGCTGCGGCCGTTCAGCGACCGCAATGTCGAGATCATCGTGGTGGATGGGGGCTCGACCGACGACACAGCAATGCTGGCGCGACCGCTCGCCGACCAAGTGATCCGTTCGCCACACGGTCTCGGCCGCCAGATGAACGAGGGCGCCAAGGTCGCGAACGGATTCATCTTTCTGTTCCTGCATCCCGAAACCACGCTGCCGGCGGACGCCGATACCCAGGTGATGGTCGGGCGCGCGCGTGACACATCGGTCTGGGGCCGGTTCGACCTGCGCATTTCCGGACGGCACATGCTGCTGCCGCTGGTGTCGCGCTGGCTGAACTGGCGCTCGCGTGTCTCCGGCATCGCCACCGGCGACCAGGCGATCTTCGTGCAGCGCGAGACCTTCTTCCGGATTGGCGGCTTCAGTGACATGCCGGTGCTGGAAGACGTCGAATTGTGCCAGCGGCTAAACGCCATCTCGCCGCCGATCTGCGTGACCTCGCGGGTCACGGTGCCGGGCGCGCGATACGATCGCGACGGCGTCTGGAAGACCTTGCGCCGGACGCTCGCGATGCGCTGGCGCTACCGGCTGGGCGCTGATCCGAAGGCCCTGGCGGAACGCTACAACGGCAAGCCGGTCGGAATTGCAGGCGGGGCGGTAAGGCTGCCACCCTCACCGCCGCTGCCGTCCGGCGCGCAAGACCGCCGGTCCAAGGGCGACATTCCGCAGCCCCGGCAGCGGCCCACAGAACGGTGACCGGCGATGCATGACGACCTGAATGACGTCCTGTTGGTGGTCCGCAAGTCGTCCAACGCGCTCGACTTCATCGACACGAATTCCGGAAGTCGCATCGGCACCGTCGATGTCGGCCTGGCGCCGCACGAAGTCAGTTTGTCGCCGGATGGGCGCCGGGCCGCGGTCTCAAACTACGGCCCAGCCGATCGGCCGGGCACAACCATTCGCCTGATCGACGTCGAACGGGCCGAACTGACCGCGACCATCGACATCTCGCCAAATGTGCGCCCGCACGGACTGACATGGATTTCGCAGTCTCATATCGCGGCCACGTCGGAAGGCGCGCACAACGTGCTGATCGTGAATGCGAACGAACGCGAAGTCGAAACCGCGATCACGACGGGGCAACAGCACTCGCACATGATCGTCGTCGACAATAGCGGCACACGTGGCTTTGTCGCCAACATCACCTCCGGCACCGTGACTGCCATCGATTTCGGGACCGCTCGTAAGATTGCCGACATCGCAACCGGAAACGGTTCGGAAGGCCTGACACTGACCCGCGACGGACACGAAGTCTGGGTCTGCGTCCGTGCCGAGGATTCCATCGCGGTCGTCGACAGCCATTCGCTCGAGATCGTTTGCTCGATTC
>JAEZBA010000424.1 GCA_023430245.1 Pseudomonadota bacterium | reverse complement strand
TCGACGCCCATCGCCGCCAGCACCGTCGAGGGCTGCCCCTTGCCCGAGGAACAGGCCGCCCCGGATGACACCGCCGCCCCCGCCAGGTCGAAGGCGATCACCGCGGTCTCGGCCCGCAGGCCCGGATGGCTGAAAGATGTGGTATTCGGCAACCGGTCGGCGCGCTCGCCGAAAATGACGACATCGGGCGTGACCGCCCGGAGCCCGGCCTCCAGCCGCTCACGCAGCCGCAGGACATGCGCTGCCTCGGCCGCCCGCTGGCCGGCGATCTCGGCCGCAGCCGCGCCGAACCCTGCAATCCCGGCGACATTCTCGGTTCCGCCGCGCAGACCGCGTTCCTGCCCGCCGCCGCCGATCAGCGGATCGCGCAGGTGCAGGCCGGGCTTCGCGATCAAGGCGCCGACACCCTTCGGCCCGCCGATCTTGTGCGAAGACAGCGTCATAAGATCGGCGCCCAGATCTTTGAAATCAAATTGAATTCGCCCCGGCGCCTGAACCGCATCCACATGCAGAAGGCCACCAGCCTCGTGAACGATCTCAGCGATCTCACGGATCGGTTGAACAACCCCGGTCTCGTTATTGGCCAGCATCACCGAGACCAGTGCCGGCGCGCCGGCCAGCAGCGCCCGCAGGGCATCGACTGCAATCACGCCGTCCGCATCGACCGCAACGGTATGCGTGCGATCCGGCCCGAACCGGCCGCCGTAGAGCACCGAGGGATGTTCCACGGCCGACACCAGCAATCGCTCAAGCGCGGGGCGGCTGGGCCTGCCAGACCAGCCGGGCGACAGCGCCATCGCATTGGCTTCTGTCGCACCCGAGGTGAAAATGACCTGAACCGGATCGGCCCCAACCAGGGCCGCGACCTGAGCGCGGGCCCGCTCCATGATCTGCCGCGCCGTCCGACCCTCGGCATGAACCGAGGACGGATTCCCGGACTGATCGAACGCCGCCAGCATCGCCGCGCGCGCCGACGGACGCAGCGGGGCGGTGGCATTCCAGTCGAGATAGGCACGCTCCGTCATGGATACCTTGTTACCGTCCGTGGCCGACCGGCGATTGTCCTAGCACAGGGAACGAGAAAGCTTGCATTTCGCCCCTGGCCTTATGGTAGAAACCGCGGTCACATCCAAACGGAACCAGTCCTCGCGGCTTCAGCCGCTTGACGGCCAAGCTTAGAATAGTTCTAAAAACTACGTGCGCCCGATCCATCCGTCAAGCGCACCTAGTGGCGCGATGTTCCGGACCACTAGAGCCCATGCGGCAGGGCGCTTGCCCCCGCGGTTTCAGCCGAGGTTTCTCCATGCCTGAGGTCATCTTCACCGGTCCCGCGGGACGCATCGAAGGCCGCTATCACCCGGCCGCACAGAAAAACGCGCCGCTCGCGCTGATCCTGCATCCGCACCCGCAATTCGGCGGGACGATGAACCATCAGATCGTCTACCAGCTCTATTACGCCTTCGTGCACCGCAACTTCTCGGTGGTGCGGTTCAATTTCCGCGGCGTCGGCCGCAGCCAGGGCTCCTTCGACCACGGCGTCGGCGAATTGTCCGATGCGGCCTCCGCACTCGACTGGGCACAGACCATCAATCCGGAAGCGCGCTCGTGCTGGATTGCCGGCTTCTCGTTCGGCGCCTGGATCGGCATGCAGCTTCTGATGCGCCGTCCGGAAATCGAGGGCTTCATCTCGATCGCGCCGCCCGCGAATCTCTATGACTTCTCGTTCCTCGCGCCCTGCCCCTCCTCCGGCCTGATCATCCATGGCGACAAGGACGCGGTGGTGCCGCATCGCGACGTCACCACGCTGGTCGACAAGCTGAAGACGCAGAAGGGCATCGTGATCGAGCAGAAGGTGGTGACCGGCGCCAACCACTTCTTCGACCAGAAGATCGACACGCTGATGCTGTCGGTGAACGACTACCTCGACAAGCGCCTCGGCACCACCAGCAAGAAGCCGAGCGCCGCGTAACGACGCCAATCATCGTCTGGAACCGGAGTTCCCCATACGCGTTTGCCTGCGTTGCTATGTCACGGGGCAAACGAAATGGACGGCGGCGGCACTTCACGAGACGGCACGCGTGCCGCTGCAAAGCCAACGGATGACAAGTCATCGCTGACGGCGCCGTCAGCGGCGATTGAAAATCCGGCAAGCGGGAGCGCGGCAGACGAAAGCACGCCACGCAATTCAACGGCTGGCGAGCGCGACGCCGCACAGCCGGATGCGTGTGGAGACCCTGCCGCAGCGGACGAACCGGAGCCGTCGCTCGACGATACCGCTGCCGAACCGGAGGAGATCGCTCCGCCCGATCCGAAAATCGATCCAGAGGCCGAAGCGCGAAAGGAACAGGAGCGCCGACGCGCGCTGCGCAACCGCTTCTGGTCGTCGGCTTCCGGCTTCTGGGGGCGCAACGGCGATCGGCTGGCATGGCCGCTGACCATCGGCCTGTTCGTCCTGGTGCTGCTGACGGTCGCCGCGCAATACGGCATCAATGTCTGGAACCGGGCCATCTTCGACGCGCTGGAGAGGAAGGAAGCGCCGCGGGTGCTCTGGCTCGCGGCCATCTTCTTTCCGCTTGCGATCGCGAGCGTCAGCATTGGCGTCGTCAATGTCTATACGCGCATGTCGACGCAGCGGCGCTGGCGCGCATGGCTCAGCGACCATTTGCTCGATAACTGGCTGAAGAATGGCCGGTATTACCAGCTCAATCTGGTCAGCGGCGACCATCAGAATCCGGAAGGACGGCTGACCGACGATCTGCGCATCGCAACCGATGCACCGGTGGATTTTGCCGTCGGTGTTACCACCGCTTCACTGTCGGCGATCACCTTCATTTATGTGCTGTGGACCATCGGCGGCGCGCTGAGCCTGCCGCTCGGAGATACGGTGGTGACCATTCCGGGCTTCCTCGTGATTGCCGCGGTCGTCTATGCCGTGATCGCCAGCGGCACCATGACCGTGGTCGGCAGACGCTTCGTCGCCGTCTCCGAATCCAAAAACCAGGCAGAGGCCGATTACCGCTATCAACTCACCCGCGTGCGTGAGAATGGCGAGAGCATCGCGCTGCTCGGCGGCGAAGGCGAAGAACGCGCCGGTCTCGACCGTGCGCTCGTCACCGTCCTGCGGCGATGGCGTGCGCTCTGCGGCCAGCACATGCGAACCACCGTCGTCTCGCAGGGTTCCGGCA
>JAEZBA010000064.1 GCA_023430245.1 Pseudomonadota bacterium | reverse complement strand
TCAGGCGCTTTGCCTGCACGAGGGGATACCGCTGGCTGATGGCGATTTCGATGGCGCGATCCTGACCTGCGCCGCGCACCGATGGGATTTCGATGCGAATACCGGCGAGAACCTCACTCCGGGGGTCGGCTGTCTTGCGATCTATCCATTACAGATCGAAGGTAATGACGTTCTGGTCGATGTGGCTGCGATGATCCCCGCGCGAAAGGACTAGCCATGCAGCTTGAGGACATGCGTTTCAATTCCGGCGGTCGGCAGCCTGAGCGTGCGGCGGTCACGCCCGGGGACCTGGCGAACTGCATCGATATCCGCCCGGACGGGATTACCCGCGTCGACCGGCGCATCTATCTGGACCCGGGCATCTTCGAACTCGAAATGGAGCACATCTGGGAGCGGGTCTGGATATTCATCGCACATGAAAGCCAACTGCAGCGGCCGGGCGATTACGTCACCACGGCGATCGGACGCCAGCCGGTCTTCGCCATGCGCAGCAAGGCGGGAGACATCGGTGTCTTCCTGAATGCCTGCCCGCATCGCGGTGCAATGGTTTGCCGGCTGAGCCGCGGCAATGCGCGCATCATCGCCTGTCCTTATCACGGGTGGACGTTCAATACCGACGGATCGCTGATCGCGCCGAAGGAAGAAGCGGTCGGGGCCTATCCGGAGGCATTCGACAAAAAGGAACTGGGTCTGTCGCGCGTGGCCCGCGTCGAGAACTATCGTGGCTTCATTTTCGCCTGTCTCGATCCCGGTATCGCTCCGCTTGCCGACTATCTCGGCGACGCCAAAACCTTCATCGACATGTTCGTCGACCAGGGCGATGCACTGGAGACCATTAGGGGCGTCTGCTCGTACACCTACGAGGGAAACTGGAAGTTGCAGGCGGAAAATGGAGTCGACGGCTATCACCCAAGCACCGTGCACTGGAATTTCATTGCGACGCAGCAGCATCGCGCCAAGATGGACACCCAGGGTGACAAGACCAAGGGAATGAACCCGGTCACAGATCCAAGCAAGGTCAAGGGCGGCTATTTCGATTTCGGCCATGGCAACACTATGATTTGGGGCGACTGGACCAATCCGCAGGATCGCTTCAATTTTCACAGGCGCGAGGAATTCTCCCGCC
Source organism: Pseudomonadota bacterium (assembly GCA_023430245.1). Lineage (GTDB taxonomy): Bacteria > Pseudomonadota > Alphaproteobacteria > Rhizobiales > Xanthobacteraceae > Pseudorhodoplanes. The sequence goes on along the minus strand of JAEZBA010000064.1, from coordinate 2,324 downwards.
GGATGGGAGCGCTGCACGCGGACTGGGTCATCGGGCGGCTGCGAAATCTGCTGCTTTATCCAAGCGTATTCCTTATGGACCAGCAGAGTTCGCAGATCCGCATCATCCAGCCGATCAGCGTCGACAAGACCAAAGTCACCGTGTTCGGGCTAGCGCCCGTCGGAGAGACTGCGGAGGAGCGCCGCAAGCGCATCCGCTATTACGAGGATTTCTTCAACGCCAGCGGGATGGCAACGCCGGACGATCTGTCCGAATTCGATGCCTCGCAAACTGGTTTTCGCGCAAGAGCGCTGCCGCGGAGCGACTTCAGCCGTGGCGCCGCTCATCAGGTTGCCGGCCCAAACGAGGAGGCCGACAAACTCGGAATCAAGCCGCTGAGCAGCGGCAGCTGGATTGGCGACGAGGGCATCTATCTCGGCCAGTATCGCTATTGGCTGGAACTCCTGACGCGTGGCATGGAGCGCGCGGCCAATGGCTGATACTGTTCTAACCTCAGTCACGGATCTGCTGTTCGCCGAAGCCGCCGCTCTCGATGAGAAGCGGTGGGACGACTGGTTGACGCTGTTCGCCGAGGATGTTGAATATTGGGTTCCGGCTTGGGATTCCGAACACGAACAGACCAGCGATCCCGCCACCGAGATATCGTTCATCTACTACGACGGCCGGTCTGGCCTCGAGGATCGTGTCTATCGCTTGCGACTCAATCAGTCCTCCGCCTCGATTCCGCTCCCGCGCACGTGCCACCAGGTGACGAATATTCGCGCGCGGTTGCAGCCTGACGGCAACTGCGAGGTCAAGGCCAACTGGCAGACGCATTCATACCGGCTGCAGAAATCCACTTCCTTCTTCGGCTTCTACGACTACGTTCTGACACCGAAGGGACAGGGATGGTTAATCGCGAAGAAGAAGATAACTGTTCTCAATGACGTGATACCTACCGTTCTCGATATATACAGCATCTGATCAATTATGCTGGCGCTCAGGAAAATCCAGCCGGGCATTGGCGGTCTCTCTCTCGACGAGATCGACCTGCCACAGGCCCCCGGCTTCGGCGAAGCTCGCATCCGCGTGAGCGCCACCGGCATTTGCGGCACCGACCTTGCGATCCACAACTGGCTGCCGTTCCTTCGCAACATGACGCTGCCGGTCGTACTTGGGCACGAAATCTCGGGGATCGTCGAAAGTGTCGGCGCCGGTGTCACTCGCGTGAAGCCGGGCGACCTCGTCGCCGTCGAAAGCCACATTCCCTGTGGGCATTGCTACACTTGTCAGCGCGGCTTCGCGCATGTGTGCCCGCACACACGCTACCCCGGCATCCATATCGACGGCGGCTTTGCACGCTTCGCGGTATTGCCCGAACAGATCCTGTATGTCGTCGACCCAAGCCTGCCGCACGAGATCGCGGCGATGTTCGAACCGTTCGGCGTTGCTGTGCATGCGGTGATGGAAGGCTCCGGCGTGTCAGGCCACAACGTCGCTATCGCTGGCTGTGGTCCGATCGGGCTGATGGCGGTCATGGCGGCGCGCGCATTGGGTGCAAGCCGGATCCTCGTCACTGACAGGAATGCAATGCGTCTGGCCCAAGCCAGGGAGTTCGGCGCTGACGAATCCATCAACGTCGACGAGCAAGACGCGCGCGCCGCGCTCCTGCATGCGACCGATGGAAACGGTCCGGACGTGTTCATCGATTTCTCGGCAGCCGCAGATTCGGTGCAGCTCGCGACCGATACCATTACGGCCGGCGGCGAGATCAGGCTGGCCGCTGCGCCTGGAAATGCAATGCCGCTCGATGTCGAGAAGTGGCTGCACCGTGGCGTGACCATTCGCGGCCTGCACGGCCGCCGCCTGTTCGCCTCATGGGTCCACGCGACCCGCCTGGTGCGCTCGCGACAGGTAGATTTGCGGCCGCTGATCAGCCACATCCTGCCGCTGCAGGATGCGCCGCGCGGCTTCGACGAAGCCCTCGCGGGGCGAACCCTGAAGGTGCTGATAAAGCCCAACGACGGTTAGACCGGCTATTGGTTGAACTCTTCCTCGATACGTCGGCCGCCGTCGCGCAGTGCCTTGAGAATCGCGTTGCGATGTGCCGCAGTGTCCCTGACGGAAGGGAACACAACACCTAATGAAGCGATCGGCCGCTGCTTCGAATCGAGAATCGGAACGCTGATGCCGAACACTCCCAGTTCGAACTCCTCGTTTGAATAGGCCACCTTCTCCTCTGCCACACGTTTCAGCTCGCCCCTCAGCGCGGCGATGGATCCGATGGTCTTGGTCGTGGTCTTGCTCAACGGTAGCGCAGCAATGATCTCGTCGCGGTCCTTGGA
>JAEZBA010000021.1 GCA_023430245.1 Pseudomonadota bacterium | reverse complement strand
GGCGATGACAGTGCGGATTGGACTTGGCCGCGAACAGCTAATCGTTATAGGTGTCGTGCACAGCCGCTGCGCCGCGCCGCCAATAGCCGGCGGCCCGCAGCCATTTCGGATTGGCGCCCTTGTCGGCAACGAGTTGCGCGCGCAGCGCCTTGGCGGTCAGGCTTTCGCACGCGACCCAAGCATAAAAATCGCCATCCGGAAGCGTGAGCTTTCGCAGGGCTTCGGCAAGCGGTTGGGGTGAGCCAGCCTCGGCGCCGTTGCGATGAACCCAGGTGATCGACGCATCGGTCGCGTGTTCGAACGCGATCTCGTCGGCGGCGCTGTCTACTTCCGCCAACACAACCGCCCGGGCATTGCGAGGCAGTTCGGCGAGACGCCGCCCGATCGCCGGCAAGGCGGTGTCGTCGCCGATCAGCAGGTGCCAGTCGAAGCCGGTCGGGATCACCAGCGATCCGCGCGGTCCGCCGATATTGAGGATGTCGCCGGGCTTGGCCTGTTCGGCCCATTGCGTTGCGGGGCCGGCCTTGTGCAATGCAAATTCAATCTCGAGGGTATTGGCGGCGGCATCGTAGCGCCGCGGCGTGTAATCGCGGCTCACCGGTTTTGGCTCACCGTTCACATCGCGCTCGGTCGATACGGCGTCCGGGAAAAACAGTTTGACGTGGTCGTCGAAGCCGAGGCTGACAAATCCAGCGAGTTCGTCTCCGCCCAGCGTCACGCGCGTCATGTGCGGCGTCAGCTTCCTGATGTCTTTCACCACAAGGCGCCGGCGTTTGGTGTCGTGGCGAACCCGATAAGGCGTGCGGTCATCGCTGTGCGTGGGCTCGGCCGTCGTCGTCTGTGACATCTTAAAATCGCTCCAAAGTGTGCGGGCGCAAGGCGATACGCGAAAAAAGTCAGATGGGATCTGTCGGCGGTGTCGACAAGGCGCGCCGGTTCAGGCTTCGACGATGGCGATGCCTGCGCGGACCGCTAGGTGGCCGCTTTCGGCGCCGGCGCGCGCGCCGCAAGCACCACACCGCAGGCGATCAGCACCGTGCCGATCAGGTGAAACAGCTGCGGCCGCTCGCCGAGCAGCACGATGGCGATCACTGCTCCGAAGACGATGATCAGCGGGTATAGCGCCACCGTCCGGTTGGGGCCGATCAGTTCGACGCCGCGATTATAACAAATATAAGCAAGGATCGACGGGAAGATCGCGACAATGAGGACGATCGTGATGGTCTTGAGGTCGATCGGCGGCGCGCCCACCGCGGCGATCTCCCACAGACTGAGCGGGGCGGCTACGACCGCGCCGATCGTAATGGTAGCGGTGAGAAACGACGCGGCATGCATCGCGGGCCGCCGCTTCACCAGCGCCGAATAGCTGGCGAACACCAGCGCCGAGCCGATGCACAGCAGGTCGCCCCGGTTGAAAGACAGCGAATGCAGCACGTCGAGATCGCCGCGCAACAAGACAACCGCCACGCCTGTCAGTGAAATCGCGATGCCTGTCATCTGCCGGACGGAGAGACGCTCTCCGATCAGAAGATAGGACATGCAGCCGACCAGGATCGGCATCGTACACTGGATCATCAGTCCGTTGAGTGCCTGCGTGTATTGCAGTCCCCAATAGGACAGCACCGCAAAACCGGTGGTGCCGGTGATTCCCAGAAACACCATGAACGGAAAATGCGCACGAATTGTCGGCCAGTCGCGCCTCAGATACGGCCATGCGAACGGCATCAGGATCAGTGCGGCGACGCCCCATCGCAGGAAGGTGAGGGTCACCGGCGGCACATGACCGGCGGCGTAGCGCCCGATCACGATGTTCATGGCCCAAACCAGATAGGTGAAACACACCAGCAGGTAGGGCTGCTGGTACAGCCAGCCGCCGAAGCGGCCGAACGCACTGGCCATCGAACGCCCCCCGGCGGGTTGATGGATGAAGGCCCGCCGGACGGCGGCCCGGATTAGGTACACAAGCTCCGCCGCGACCGGAAGGCCATCCGCCGCATGCGGGCCCAGCGTTAACCCTCGCGGGCCGCGAACCTTCCCAAAATTTCATGCTTTTCAACCGCTTATCGGCGTGAATCCAGTCATTCGCGGGCCTCATCGTCTTGCCTCAGGGCCTCGCTTGCCGTATCCGGAACGGGCCTCGCTAACGCCGGGCACATGAGTCAAGCGTGAGCCGCGGGCCGCGCGCCGCGGGAGGAAACTGGACGGATGGCGAATGTAGTTGTCGTCGGAGCGCAATGGGGCGACGAAGGCAAAGGCAAGATCGTCGATTGGCTGTCCGAACAGGCCGATATCGTGGTCCGCTTTCAGGGCGGGCACAACGCCGGACACACGCTGGTCATCGACGGAAAGGTCTACAAGCTGTCGCTTCTGCCGTCCGGCGTCGTGCGACCCAACAAGCTGTCGGTGATCGGCAATGGCGTCGTCGTCGATCCGCATGCGCTGACCACCGAGATCGATCGGCTCAAGGAGCAGGGCGTCGCGGTGACGCCGGACAATCTGCGCATCGCCGAGAATGCGACGCTGATCCTGTCGTTGCATCGTGAGCTGGAAGCGATCCGCGAATCCGGCGCCGCGCGCATCGGCACCACCAAACGCGGCATCGGTCCTGCCTACGAAGACAAGGTCGGCCGGCGCGCGATCCGGATGATGGATCTCGCCGATCTGCCGGCTCTGCGTGGCAAGATCGAACGGCTGCTGGCGCATCACAATGCGTTGCGGCGCGGCAACGGGCTCGCCGAGATTGCGCCCGACACGGTCTATGACGAACTCGCCGCGGTCGCGCCGCGAATATTGCCTTATCTCGATTCGATCTGGTCGCTGCTCGATACCAAGCGCCGCGAAGGCCGCCGTATCCTGTTCGAGGGTGCGCAGGGTGCGCTGCTCGATATCGACCACGGCACCTATCCCTACGTGACCTCGTCGAACACCGTCGCGGCGCAGGCCGCAACCGGCTCGGGGCTTGGTCCCGGCGCGATCGGTTATGTGCTCGGTATTTGCAAGGCCTATACGACCCGCGTGGGCGAGGGGCCGTTCCCGACCGAGCAGGACAACGCGATCGGCCGGCTGATCGGCGAGCGCGGCCGCGAATTCGGAACCGTCACCGGCCGGCCGCGACGCTGCGGCTGGTTCGATGCGGTCCTTGTCCGGCAGACCGTCCGGACCAGCGGGATCAACGGTATCGCGTTGACCAAGCTCGATATTCTCGACGGTTTCGAGGAAATCAAGGTATGCACGGGCTATCGCCTCGAGGGCCGGATGATCGATTATCTGCCGGCGAGCGAGCATGCCCAGGCGCTGGTCGAGCCGGTTTACGAGACCATTGAGGGCTGGCGGGACGCGACCGCCGGAGCCCGCTCCTGGGCGGATTTGCCGGCTCAGGCCATCAAGTATGTAAGATGGATCGAGGAACTGATCGGGTGTCCGGTGGCCCTGTTGTCGACCTCGCCCGAGCGTGAGGATACAATTCTCGTTCAGAATCCGTTCGAGGCGTGACACGATGAGCAATCGGGGCTGCTCTGACATCCGGAGCTGTTCAGGAACGCATGGCTGACTATCAACCTCTGATCCAGCGCGCCATTGCCGGGCTCGACAAGAATACCGGCGAGGCTCGCCGCGCGCTCTATGAGCGGGCGCGGACGGCCCTGGTTGCGCAATTGCGTGGGGTCAAGCCGCCGCTGCAGGAGGCTGAGATCACCCGCGAGCGGCTCGCCCTCGAGGAGGCGATCCGCAAGGTCGAGGCTGAATCCGCCCGCCGCACCCGCGTCGACGCGCCGGCTGCCCCGGCGGCTCCGCCCCCCTCCGCCCCGCGTTTTCCGAATGCGGCGGCTCCCACACCGAACCGCCCGGCTCGCCCTCCGGCAGCGCCTTCGCCCGGACC
>JAEZBA010000007.1 GCA_023430245.1 Pseudomonadota bacterium | reverse complement strand
GCCTCAAATGGCGAAATCGGGAACTTTATAGCCGATTTGAGCGCGATTCCGATCCGCGTCTTTGCGACGGCTCAATTGCGTCAGGCGACCAGCTTCAGGCCGATAATGCCGGCTACGATCAGCCCGACGCAGGCGAGGCGCAGCGCCGTGGCCGGCTCCCCGAACAGCACGATTCCGAGAATCACGGTGCCGATGGCGCCGATGCCAGTCCAGACCGCATAGGCGGTGCCGACCGGCAGATCTTTCAGCGCCAGCCCGAGAAAGCCGAGGCTGACGATCATGGCCGCACCGGTTGCAAGCGAGGGCCAAAGCCGGGAAAAGCCGTCGGTGTATTTGAGGCCGATCGCCCAGCCGACCTCGAACAGACCGGCAATCAGGAGGTAAAGCCAGGGCAGTTGGGTGGACATACCGCATCTCCATCACGGGGCAGGGCCGTCCCTGCAGGGTGGGCGCGGAATATCGCGGAGGCCGTCCTCGCCGACCCAGATAGGACCGCCGGGCGATGCCGGCAAGTGACTCCCGGCTTGCGACGAAAGGCGCCGGAAAAGGCGGTGTTTTTGGATCGATTCAGGGCTTTCCCTATGTTGCACCGCCGTCACTGGCGTGTTAGCAACCGCCTCGATTTCGCAGGGGCAAAAGGTCGAGGGAGCCGGGCCTCCCGTGGCAGCCGGCGGAATCGGAATTCCCCTTGAATTCCAATGGTTTGATTCGCCGCTCATGCGACGGCATCAGGCTTGCGGACAGCACGCGCGCTAAAGGTCAATGGCAAGCGAACAACCGATTGTTGCCGGAGTGGCGGGGCGATATGCCACCGCGCTTTTCGATCTCGCCCTCGAGGAGAAGCGCCTCGATACGGTCCGGACCGAGCTCGACCGGTTCGAGCAGATGATTGCCGACAGCGAAGACCTGAAGCGGCTGGTGCGCAGCCCGGTCTTTTCCGCCGACCAGCAGGTCAAGGCCCTTGTTCCGATCCTGCAGAAGGCCGGGATCGAGGGCATTACCGCCAATTTCATCAAGCTGGTCGCGTCCAACCGCCGCCTGTTCGCGCTGCCGCTGATCATCCGGGCGTTCCGCGCCCTGGTCGCCAAGCATAAGGGCGAGGTCTCGGCCAGCGTCACCGTCGCCGAACAGCTTTCCGATGCGCATCTGAAGTCGCTGAAGGATGCCCTTAAGGGCGTCACCGGCAAGGACGTCGACCTGAATGTCGAGGTCGACCCGGCCATCATCGGCGGGCTTGTGGTCAAGCTCGGCAGCCGCATGGTCGACACCTCGCTCCGCACCAAACTCAATTCGATCAAGACTGCCATGAAAGAGGCTCGCTGATGGACATCCGCGCCGCAGAAATTTCCGCGATCCTGAAGGATCAGATCAAGAATTTCGGTCAGGAGGCGGAAGTCTCCGAAGTCGGCCAGGTGCTTTCGGTCGGTGACGGTATTGCCCGCGTCTACGGCCTCGACAACGTCCAGGCCGGCGAGATGGTCGAGTTCGAGAACGGCACGCGCGGCATGGCGCTGAACCTCGAAAGCGACAATGTCGGTATCGTTATTTTCGGCGCCGACCGCGAGATCAAGGAAGGCCAGACCGTCAAGCGCACCCGCTCGATCGTGGACGCGCCGGTCGGCAAGGGCCTGCTCGGCCGCGTGGTCGATGCGCTCGGCAATCCGATCGACGGCAAGGGTCCAATCAAGGCCGACAAGCGCATGCGCGTCGACGTCAAGGCGCCCGGCATCATCCCGCGCAAGTCGGTGCATGAGCCGATGGCGACCGGCCTCAAGGCGATCGACGCCCTGATCCCGATCGGCCGCGGCCAGCGCGAATTGATCATCGGTGACCGCCAGACCGGCAAGACCGCAATCGCGCTCGACACCATTCTCAACCAGAAGCCGCTCAACGCGCAGCCCGACGAGAAGATCAAGCTGTATTGCGTCTATGTCGCGGTTGGCCAGAAGCGCTCGACCGTCGCGCAATTCGTGAAGGTGCTGGAAGAGCAGGGCGCGCTCGAATATTCGATCGTGATCGCCGCCACCGCCTCGGATCCGGCGCCGATGCAGTTCCTGGCGCCGTTCACCGGCTGCACCATGGGCGAGTATTTCCGCGACAACGGCATGCACGCCGTCATCATCTATGACGATCTGTCGAAGCAGGCCGTCGCCTATCGTCAGATGTCGCTGTTGCTGCGCCGTCCGCCCGGCCGCGAAGCCTATCCGGGCGACGTGTTCTATCTGCATTCGCGCCTGCTCGAGCGCGCGGCGAAGATGAACGACGAGAACGGAGCGGGTTCGCTGACTGCGCTCCCGGTCATCGAGACGCAGGCCAACGACGTGTCGGCCTACATCCCGACCAACGTGATTTCGATCACCGACGGCCAGATCTTCCTCGAGACCGACCTGTTCTATCAGGGCATTCGTCCGGCGGTGAACGTCGGTCTTTCGGTGTCGCGCGTGGGCTCTGCCGCGCAGACCAAGGCGATGAAGAAGGTCGCCGGCAAGATCAAGGGCGAGCTGGCGCAATATCGCGAAATGGCCGCGTTCGCGCAGTTTGGCTCCGATCTCGATGCCACCACCCAGCGCCTGCTGGCGCGCGGTGCTCGCCTGACCGAGTTGCTCAAGCAGGCGCAATTCTCGCCGCTGAAGATGGAAGAGCAGGTGGCGGTGATCTATGCCGGCGTGAACGGCTATCTCGACGCGCTGCCGGTCAACAAGGTCAGGGACTTCGAGGACGGCCTGCTGTCGCTCCTGCGCAGCAAGCATACAGATCTCCTGAACAAGATTCGCGACACCGGCGATCTCGACGATGCGGCGGCTGCCCAGCTGAAAGGCATTGTCGACGGTTACGCCAAGTCGTTTGCGTGATGATTTTCATTTCGCTTCTTTCTTCACCTCCCCCCTTGAGGGGG
>JAEZBA010000693.1 GCA_023430245.1 Pseudomonadota bacterium | reverse complement strand
GCGCCTGCAGATCGGCTATAACCGGGCCGCCTCGCTGATGGAGCGGATGGAACAGGAAGGTGTGGTCGGGCAGCCCAATCACGCCGGAAAACGTGAAATCCTGGTTGAGGAAGGCGCTAGCCGTTTCGGCTAGACTGATCGAAATGGCTGCCACTATTGAGATTCGGCGCGGTGCCGATTAACTCGAAACGGGGCCGCCAAGTCGCCACACGCCCGGGCTATGGAAGTCCGGTGCAATGGAGTGAAGTATGACGCGGACGCTGACCAGCCTGTGCGCTCTCGTGACGGCAGTCCTGATATCAGGACTTTCCGGCGTATCCAGCGCATCGGCGCAATCGGTTCCGCTGCCGCGGCCGGCGCCGCTTGCCAAAACCGACACCATCAACGTCGAGCCGCTGATTGTCGCGCAGGCGCGGCCGACGCCGCCTGGCATGATCGCTCCGGCGCCCTCCCCGGTGCGGCCGAACGCGCCCGCCGGCAAGCCCGGCGAAGCCACAGCGTTCGACGGCAACCAGCGCGCGCTGGTGGACCGGATCTCGAACTACCTCTCGGGCATGCGGCAGGTGGTCGGACGATTCGTCCAGGTCGGACCGGACGGACGCAAGACCACCGGTGACCTTTTCCTGCAAAAGCCCGGCAAGTTGCGCTTCGAATACGACGATCCGAGCCCGGTCCAGCTGATCGCCGACGGCACCTCGCTGGTGGTCCGCGACCGCAGGCTGGCGACACAGGATCTCTATCCGCTCGGCCAGACCCCGCTGCGTTTCCTGCTTGCCGACAAGGTCGATCTCTTGCGCGACACCAACGTGGTCGGTGTCTATGCCGACGACATTTTCGCCACGGTGGTGATCGAGGAACGGCAAACGCTCGGCGGCAAGCACAAGCTGATGCTGATGTTCGACGCCAAGGACCTGACGCTGAAACAGTGGACGGTCACCGATCCGCAGGGCTTCGACACCACCGTCGCGATCTACGATCTCGACATGACCAAGAAGCCGGACCCGGCTCTGTTCAAGATCAATTACGAGCGGATGCTGCAGTAATTTTCCGCGCCAGTCATCGATCCGTCACCCTGAGGTGCCGTTACGCATAACGGCCTCGAAGGGCGACGGCCGCGCATCCTTCGAGGCTCGCTATGCTCGCACCTCAGGATGCCGGGGAATGAGCATTCACTCGCCATTCGCCGAAATCAGCCGCGCGCCGCGACGGAAGGTCAGCCAGCTCCACAGCCAGTTGATTGCGACCACGAAACGGTTGCGCAATCCGATCAGAAAATAGATGTGGGCGATGCCCCAGAACCACCAGGCGAGAAAGCCGGTGAGTTCGAAGCGGCCGATCTTCACCACCGCCGCACGCCGTCCGATCGCGGCAAGATCGCCGGCATGTTTGTAACGGAACGGCGGCGGTGGATCGCGGCCTTCAACGCGCGCGGCGATCAAGCGCCCGACATATCCGCCCATCTGTTTCGCGGCCGGCGCGATGCCCGGCACATTCGGCACCGAAGCAAGGTCGCCGACGACGAACACGTCCGGATGACCAGGCACCGACAGATCGGTATTGACGAGGATGCGGCCCGCACGATCATGTGCGGCGCCGATCCATTGCGCCGCCGGCGAAGCCACCACACCGGCAGCCCAGACGATGGTCGACGCATCGATATGCGTGCCGTCACCCAGCGTCACGCCGTCGCGCGAGCAAGCGGTCACCCGAGTGTCAGCCATGACCTCGACGCCCATCCGCTCCAACACGCCCTTCGCATAGCCTGACAGATTGTCGGGGAGCGCCGGCAGGATGCGCGGCCCGGCCTCGATCAGCAGGATGCGCGACATGCGCGGATCGATGCGGCGGAAATCCTCTTTCAGCGTTTCATGCGCGACCTCCGCCATCGCACCCGCCATCTCGACTCCAGTCGGGCCGCCGCCGACCACGACGAACGTCAGCAGCTTGCGGCGCGCCGCATCGTCGGCCGCCAATTCCGCCCGTTCGAAGGCCAGCAGAAAGCGGGCGCGGATGTGCCGTGCGTCTTCGATTGTTTTCAGGCCGGGCGCCGCATCCGCCCATTCGTCATGGCCGAAATAGGCATGGGTGACGCCGGAGGCGAGCACCAGATCATCGTAAGGCAGCGTCAGCGCATCCGCCTGCACGACCTTCGCTGCGGTATCGACCGCCGTGACATTCGCCATCACGACGCGCAGATTGCCCTGCCGGCTCAGAATCGCGCGAATCGGCCAGGCGATATCGGCCGGCGACAAAGCGGCGGTCGCGACCTGATAGAGCAGCGGCTGAAAGCAATGATGGTTCTGCCGGTCGATCAGCACGATATCCACAGGCGCCCGGGCCAGCGCGCGGGCGCATTCCAGCCCGGCAAAGCCGCCGCCGACAATAATGACGCGGGGTCGCGGCTTGTCCGTATGCATCATAGCCGCCCCTGATTCGGTCTCATCGGCCAGACGTGCCGCGTCACTGGAAATCGTGCATTGACCGCCTTATTAAGACCGAATGACGTTGAAGATCACGACCTGGAATGTCAATTCGGTGCGCTTCCGCATCGACCTGGTGGCAAAATTCATCAAGGCGGCGCGGCCGGATATCCTGTGCCTGCAGGAAACGAAATGCCCGGACGACAAGTTTCCGCTCAAGCGATTCAAGCGGCTCGGTTACGAGCATGTCGCGATGAACGGGCAGAAGGGCTATCACGGCGTAGTCGTGCTCTCGCGCCTGCCCTTCGATGAAACCAGCAAGCGCGGCTTCTGCGGCGTCAACGATTCGCGCCATGTCTCGGTCACGCTCGGCGAACGCGCAGGCCTGAAAGACCCGATCGTCGTGCACAATCTCTATGTGCCGGCCGGTGGCGATCTGCCCGATCCCGAGCTTAATCCGAAATTCAAGCACAAGCTGTCGTTTCTCGACGAGATGCGCGATTGCAGCGAGGTGCATGTCAACGGCCATGCACGCGCCATCCTGGTCGGCGACCTCAATGTCGCTCCGCGCGAGCACGATGTGTGGAGCCACAAGCAGCTCCTCAACGTGGTGTCACACACGCCGATCGAGACCGAAAAGCTCAACGCCGCGCAACAGGCTGGCGGCTGGGTCGATGCGATGCGCGAATTGGTGCCGGAGCCGGAGAAGCTCTACACGTGGTGGAGCTATCGTTCGCCCGACTGGAAGGCCGCGGACAAGGGCCGCCGGCTCGATCACATGTGGGTGTCGCCCGGGATGATGGATCGGGTCTCGGAGATTCGTATCGCCAAGGAAGCGCGCGGCTGGGCGCAACCGTCCGACCATGTACCGGTGACGGCGACGATCGAGGCTTAGCTACTTCTCGCCCGGATCGAGGCTGTAGCGGACCTCCAGCACCTCGGAGATCGACTGGCGCGCGCGATGCGCGACATAATCGTGCAGCCGCAGCGCCGCATTCGCGTCGTCCTCGAGGATCTTGCGAAACATGCTGCGCGAAATACGGATGACGGTGCAGGGACCCATTGCCGTTGCGCAAAGCGGCTTTGCATGGTCGGAGATCAGCGCAAATTCGCCGAGCAGTGTGCCCGGACCGACCTCATTGACCCGCCCCGCCTTGGTGGGATCGGAGGCGAGCCGGAAGCTGCCGGTTTGCACCACATAGGCGCAGTCGATTCGCTCGCCCGGCCGGAACAGGATTTCGTCCGGCTGGACCTCGCGGGTCTCGGCACCGAGCGCGATCAGCCGCAACGCGCCACGGCCGAGCGCCCGGAGCATCGGGACCTGCTCCAGCACGGCGATATCATCGTCGATGCTCACCTGCGGCGGCCTGATTGCCATCTGGTGGAGCGAATTTGACATTCGCCACCCACCCGGCCGCGAGTTCGCAAAGCGAATGTCAAATTCGAAGCTCCACTAGAATCCAATACTTGCTAGTGGTCCTCTGATTCTAAAGTTCGCAAAAACGTAAACCCGAAACGGGATGCAAACGTTAGAATCGGACCACTAGGGCACAAGCTTGTAGCCGCCAGCATCGGTGACAAGGATCGCGGGATTCGCGGCATCCTTCTCGACCTTTTGGCGAAGACGATAGACATGCGTTTCGAGTGTGTGTGTGGTCACGCCGGAATTATAGCCCCACACCTCTTGCAACAACGTCTCGCGCGACACCGAGCGCTGTCCTGCGCGATAGAGATAGCGCAGGATCGCGGTCTCCTTTTCGGTGAGCCGCACCTTGTTGCCCTTGTCGCCGGTCAGCAATTTCGAGCTGGGCCGGAAACTGTATGGTCCGATGGTGAAGACCGCGTCCTCGCTGGCCTCGTGCTGGCGCAATTGCGCGCGGATGCGCGCCAGCAGCACGGCGAAGCGGAATGGCTTGGTGACGTAATCGTTCGCACCGGATTCGAGTCCCAGGATGGTGTCGGAATCGGTGTCATGCCCGGTCAGCATGATGATCGGCGCCTTGAAGCCGCTCTTGCGCAGGACCCGGACCGCTTCGCGGCCGTCCATGTCGGGCAGACCGACATCCATGATGATCAGGTCGATCTGGCCGTCCTTGGCCGCCTGGATGCCCTTGGCCGCACTGTCCTGCGACTGGGCCTCGAATTCCTCATGCAGCGCAAGCTGCTCGACCAGGGTGTCGCGCAGCTCGGCGTCGTCGTCGACAATCAGCAGTTTTCTGGCATTCGACATATAATTGGCCCCCCAAGGGCCTAGAGATTACCGATTTATGGCGAAATAGGGCATTGGAGATTGCAGGAGCAAGCGGGACTTGCCTAACTGGTATCCGCAATCGAGCCACGCCCTGTTTACCATGCCGCCCCGGACCCTTGTCCATATCCATGTCCAGAGCCGATCTGGAGCCAAAACGCGAGGCATTTTGAGGGCCGGAAGCCTATTTTTCCCGGTGGCGCTGGGGCGTGGGGGGATTTTGGCCAACAAGCGTGAGGGCGATGGCGGAACTCCGCGCGGCCGGTTCCGGCTGAAGCGGCTGTGGTGGCGGGCCGACCGAATCACCCGGCCGCGCACCGGTCTCCCCGTCCGCCCGATCGGCCCAACCGACGCCTGGAGCGAGGATCCCTCAGACCGCCGCTACAACCGCCCGGTCCGGCGCCGTCCTGGCGAACCGGGCGACCGGCTGATGCGGGACGATGGCCTCTACGACCTCATCATCGAAATCGATCACAACGACCGGCCCCGCATTGCGGGCCGCGGCAGCGCCGTCTTCATCCATGTCGCCCGCGAAGGCTTCAGGCCGACCGCCGGTTGCGTGGCGCTCCGCCGCAACGACCTGCTGCGGCTGCTGGAAAAGCTTTCGCCGCGGACCCGGATTCATATCGGTTAAGGGCGCAGCCCCGCTTTGCCGCGAGCGATTAGCAGAACGGCAACGGAGAATCCGACCAGTTTCCATTTGTTAACGGGTTGACGACACTGCGCGCGCAGGATGCCGATGACGGGGTTCTTACCAGCGGTTGTACATGCCTGCCATCGACGCACCGGACCAGTCGGGTCCGTTTGACGAGGAACGCGAAATCATCGGTCGCGTGCTTTCGGTCAGTGGATCGAACGCCACGATTCAGCTCGCCGGAACGATCGGCCGCGATGCGGCACGGACCACTGTCGGCAAGTTCCTCGGCATCGTCAGCGGCGAGGGCGTGATCATCGGCATGGTCACCCATATTTCCGAACAGGCGAGCATCCGCGGGGCCGGCACGGCGCAGATCGATCTGTTCGGGGAGATGCGAGACCGTGACGGGAGCGCGACCTTCTCGCGCGGCATTACCGATTATCCCACCATCGGCGAACCGGCCCTGCTGATGAGCAACGAGGAGCTCCGGCTGATCTACGGGCATACCAACAATCCCGCCGATGTCGGAACGCTGCGCCAGGATCCGACCATCAAGGCGCTGGTCGATGTCGACGAGTTGCTCAACAAGCATTTCGCCATTCTCGGCACCACCGGTGTCGGCAAATCCAGCGGCGTCGCCATCATTCTCCGTCAGATCCTCGCGGCACGGCCGGATCTGCGCATTTTCCTGGTCGATCCGCACAACGAATACGGACGCTGTTTCGGCGACAAGGCGCAAGTCCTGAACCCGCGCAATCTGCGCCTGCCGTTCTGGCTGTTCAACTTCGAGGAAACCGTCGATGCCTTCTTCGGCGCACGGCCCGGCGTACCAGAAGAGGTCGAGATTCTGGCCGAGGTGATTCCGATCGCCAAGGGCACCTATCTGCAATACCGCAACGCCGCCGACCGGTCGCTGGTCAAGAAGCGCGATCCGAAAAGCTGCGGCTTCACTGCCGACACGCCGGCGCCCTATCGGCTCGAAGACCTGCTCGCTCTGATCGACGAGCGCATGGGCAAGCTCGAGAACCGCTCGTCACGCGCCTACCATTTCAGGTTGATGCAGCGGATCCAGACCTTCCGCAACAATCCGCGCTACGCCTTCATGTTCGAGAACGCCAATGTCGGCGGCGACACGATGGCGGAGATCATCTCGACGCTGTTCCGGCTGCCTGCCAACGGCCAGCCAGTGACGGTGATGCAGCTCGCCGGATTTCCGGCCGAAGTGGTCGATTCGGTGGTGTCGGTGCTGTGCCGCATGGCCTTCGATTTCGGCCTCTGGAGCGATGGCGTGGCGCCGCTGCTGTTCATCTGCGAGGAGGCGCATCGCTATGCCTCGTCGGCGGAAGCAAGAACCGGTTTCGGACCGACGCGGCGCGCCTTGTCGCGCATCGCCAAGGAAGGCCGCAAATACGGGGTCTATCTCGGACTGGTGACCCAGCGCCCGTATGAAATCGATCCCAACATCATCTCCCAGTGCAACACCATGTTCGTGATGCGGCTGTCCAATGATCGCGATCAGGCGCTGATCCGCTCGGCGATTTCAGACGCCGCATCCAGCCTGCTGACCTTCGTGCCATCGCTCGGCACCGGCGAAGCCTTCGTGTTCGGCTCGGCGGTGGCTTTGCCGATGCAGATGACATTCAGCAGACTTCCCGAAGCGGCCCGGCCGTCCAGCGATGTCGGAAACGGTGCGCGCGGACGTGGCGATGCCGGTCTCGATCTGATCGCGTCGGTGGTCGACCGATGGCGCAGCGCCACCATGAGTCAGAGGCTCTATGACGACGATGGCTACGATTCCGGATTTACACACGAGGAATCGCCGCCGATGCAGCCGGCCTTCGCGGCCGGTGGCCTCGATCCGCAACGCTCGCGGCTGCTGAAACAGCCGCTCGGCGCGACGCAGGATTTTGCCGCCACGCCGAGAACCCGGCGGTAGTTGGGAAATCCGGCCCCGCAGTTAAGTCAGGTCTTCAATAGCTCAGGGCTTGGGCCGTCCACCGAAGATCGCGCTTCCCACCCGCACGTGAGTGGCACCGAACTGGATTGCGGTGGCGAAATCCGCGCTCATGCCCATCGACAGAAGCGTGAGCCCGTTGCGCTTGGCGATCTTGGCGGTGAGCGCAAAATGCGGCGCCGGCGCCTCGTCGAAGGGCGGAATGCACATCAGCCCGGAAATCGTCAGACCGTAGGTTTCCCGGCAGTCGCGAAGAAAGCCATCCGCATCTTCCGGCAGGATGCCAGCCTTCTGCGGCTCGGCCCCGGTATTGATCTCGACGAACAGTTGCGGTGCCCGCCCCTGCTTGGCGATTTCCTTCGCCAGCGCCTCGCAAATGCTCGGCCGGTCGACCGAATGGATGGCGTCGAACAGCGCCACCGCTTCCTTCGCCTTGTTGGATTGCAGCGGCCCGATCAGATGCAGCGACAGCCCGTCATGGCGCGCCCGGATCTCCGGCCATTTGGCCTTGGTCTCCTGCACCCGGTTCTCGCTGAACACACGCTGGCCGGCGGCGATTGCGGCTTCGATGGCATCGGCGCCGAAGGTCTTGGAGACCGCGATCAGGGTCACCGCGGCCGGGTCGCGCCTCGCCTCACGGCAGGCGGCCGCGATCTCGGCCTGCACCGCGGCGAGGGCGGCAGGGACGTCATGGGTTCCGGACTGGCTCAGTGCGGCGAGGTCTGCCATGCCGGTGCACTACCGGCGGCGCCGGGGCGCTGCAAGTGGGAATGGCGGCCGCCGTTGACCGGAAAAGGCGTTTCGTGGCAGGTCCGACAGGCAATAGACGCAGCCTACGGCGTCAATTCTAGCGCCTCGTACGCGAACACCGGGGCGCCGAGGAGCCAATCATGGCGGATTCCGGCCGCATCGCGATCAGTTCCGAAATTCTGGGCGGCAAGCCCCACATTCGCGGCACCCGGCTGTCGGTTGACTTCGTGATCGGGCTTATGGCCGACGGGTGGAGTGAAGCCGACATCCTGCGGGAATATGAGGGCCTATCTCGCGAGGACATCTCTGCCTGCCTGGCTTATGCGCGGGATGTATTGAGGCTCGAGACGATCCATCCGAGCGCCGCATGAGATGCGCTTTCTTGCCGATGAGAATTTTCCTGGCTCCGCGGTGAGAAGCCTGTCAGCGGCTGAGCACGATGTTGTATGGGTGCGGACGGAACGCCCCGGGAGTTCGGACCGGGACGTCCTGGCCTGGGCCGCACGCGAGAACCGCATCGTGCTGACATTTGACAAGGATTTCGGAGAACTTGCCTATCGGGCCGGACTGCCCGCTGGATCAGGGGTTGTGCTCTTTCGTATTGCGATGCCCGCTTCGGTGGATGCAGGAGAACGGCTCACCGCGCGGATCGCTGAGCGGCACGATTGGGCGGGGCACTTCTCGGTCATTGAGCCCGCGCGAATACGTATGCGTCCGCTTGCCGAAAGTTAGAAATTGATATCCACAACATCCAACTCACGCCTGAAAAGATCGACCTCTCGATGAGATCCGACCGCTACAACGCCCGCGACGCCGAGCCGCGCTGGCAGCAGACCTGGGACAGCCAGGGCATCTTCGCCACGAAGAACGACGACCCGCGCCCGAAATACTACGTGCTGGAGATGTTC
>JAEZBA010000631.1 GCA_023430245.1 Pseudomonadota bacterium | reverse complement strand
GGACAAGGTGGACCATGCACATTTTCGCACGCCGACCATCGTGCCGGTGCTGGGCGCAATCACCTGTGCGTTCCTGGTCGGTCCATGGACCGGACGCGATCCGCAACAATACCGGATCGCCGGCATCCTGCTCGCAATCGGGGTGGTGCTCTGGGCGGTGACCGTCCTGGTCAACCGCGCGACCGGCGTGAAACCGGTCGAGCCCGTAATGGAGGACATCGGCGGTCACGGGCCGAAGAACTGACCGGCGTCCACAAACGGAAGCTGGCGATTTTGTCAGCGGATCCTGTTCCGCCCTCTGTTGTCGCCTCCGCCGCCCTGGCGTCCCGGGTTGCGACCACCCTCGAACCGCGGATTGCGCCCGCCTTCGAAGCGCGGATTGCGGCCGCCGTCGAACCTCGGTGGCCGTCCGCCGCCATGACCGATATCCGATCCCGGGGTCGGTCGGGGCCGCCCGCAATTGCACGGCCGGCCTGGTCCCGGTACGTGGACGATCTTCACCACCTCTTTCACCACCGGCACTTTGACTTCCTTGACCACTTCTTTCACCACGGTGCGAATTTCGGGCGGCGACGGCACTCTTACTTCCCTGACAACTTCTTTGACTACGGTGCGGATCTCCGGCGGCGACGGCACGCGGACTTCCCGTACGATCGTCCGAACCGGTGGCGTATCGTTCTGCGCATTAGCCGATAGTCCGAGAACGGGCGAAATCGAGCGCGCGAAGGACGAGCGGGCTTCGGCGCGCTCCTTCAGCCTGCGCGCGGTTTCCGCAAGGTCGCTGTCCGGAAATTTGTCGAGAAAAGTTTCGAAAGCCGACGCGGTGTTGAGGGTCACGGCCTCTAGCCACGCGGTCATCATCTGGCGCCGGTCGAACAGCGAACGGATCGCCGGCGCCAGCGGATCGGCGCCGTAGACCGACAGGTAGATTTCATACACGGTCATATTGTCTTCGCGGAGAGCCAAGTCGAAAGCCTGCCGCGGCGTCATCGCCTTCAGATCCTCGCGCCACGCCGCCTCGCTCTTGCCGGCATTGGGATCTGGCTTGATCGGCGCGCTGCCCGGGAAGAACGCGAACGGCTCGGTCAGTGCCGACACCTCCCAAGGCGTCTGCCGTCCACCGGTCGCGCCGTGAACCGCGAGCCGCACATTCTTCAGCGCGGTCTCGATCGGGAGGCCAGGCTGACGGGCCGACTTGAGCAGTGCTTGCGCGAACGGCGAATTGCCAGCCGAACCGTCTTCGGCGGTGCGACCGGGCGAGGTGGAATAGGCGAGCAGGGTCCCGGCTGGCGCATTCACCATCGCAAGGCCGCGCGGCGCGGTTTTGGCAATATCGTCGAACGGATTGTCGCGGCACGCGTCGAGGATCACGATGCGGGTCTTTGCCCGCACGGTCTCCAGCATCGACATCAGGTCGCCCATGCGCAAGGCTTCGAGCGGAACGTCGGCCTCGCGCGCGATCACGGCGTCGACCGGGACGAGGAAATTCTCGCCATCGACCTGCACGCCATGGCCGGCAAAATAAATCAGCGCCACGGTGTTTTCAGGCTTCTCTGCGATGCTGGTGGTGAAGAAGCGGATCACCTTGCTCATGTTCGATTTGTCGAGATCGAGCGCCGAGGTGACCTGAAAGCCGGCATCCCTCAGAAGCGCGCCGACGGCTTCGGCGTCGCGCGCCGGATTGGGAAGCGCGGGGACGCTCTTGTAGCTAGCGTTTCCGATCACGAGCGCGAACCGGTCCTGCGCAGAAGCCGATACGGTACCGAGGATGAGCGCGGTCAACGTTGCGCAGGCGAATGACAGGTGTCTGAGCATCTCTGAAACCTCCCAAATCGGGACTTGCCGCATGAACACGTCGCGGCTTGGGAGCCCGCGACTCCAACTTGGCTTACGCGAGCGGCCGGGCGGCGGGTATCGCGGGCCTGTCGCTTGGTCGAGCTAGACCGTTCAACGGTTCAATCGGCCCGGCCGCGCTGCAGGTCCGACGACCGTCATCGGGGGGCCGCGTTCACGCTATCCTGCCCTATTTGCACCGGCGCCGCGATGGCTTGCCTCACCGAGGCCGGTTCTGTCACATGAAGGTGATGACTGATGCGCACGTAAGCACCGCCGCGATTGTGGGCGGCGGACCGGCCGGCCTGATCGCGGCCGAGACGCTGGCCCGCGCAAATATTGCGGTCACCATCTACGAGCGGATGCCGTCGATCGGCCGCAAATTCCTGATGGCCGGGCGTGGCGGACTGAACCTGACACATTCGGAAGATGTGGCGCGATTTGCATCCCGGTATGGCACGGCGGAACGGCATCTCACGCGCGCGCTCGACGTTTTTCCACCGGAACGGTTGCGCGGCTGGAGTTCCGACCTCGGCCAGCCGACCTTTATCGGGACCAGCGGCCGCGTGTTTCCACAAGCGATGAAGGCATCGCCGTTGCTGCGGGCCTGGCTGCGGCGGCTGGAGTCGATGGACGTGCGGGTCGCGCTGCGGCATCGCTGGACCGGATGGGACGATGATGGCGCGCTGGTTTTCGGTACGCCGGACGGCGTGGTTCGTGCGGTGACGGATGCGACGGTGCTTGCGCTCGGTGGCGCAAGCTGGCCGCGGCTCGGCTCGGATGGCGGCTGGGCGGATATTCTGGCGCGCGAGGGCGTTGCGATCGCTCCGCTCAGTCCGTCGAATTGCGGGTTTCGCGTGGCGTGGTCCGATCACCTGCACGCCCGCTTCGAAGGACAGCCCCTGAAGCCGGTGGCGCTGTCATTTAGCGGGCAGCGGGTGCGCGGCGAAGCCGTGATCACGCGCGACGGATTGGAGGGCGGCGCGGTCTATGCGCTGTCGCCGCTGTTGCGTGAGGCGATCGATGCATCCGGTGAAGCGGTGCTGGTCGTCGATCTCCTGCCCGAGATGGATCTGGATGCAGCGACGCGCCGGTTTAGCGCGCCGCGTGGCAAGCAGTCGCTGTCAAACGCCCTGCGCAAGGCATTGTCGCTGTCGCCCGCCGCGATTGCACTGGCGCAGGAGGTGACGAAGGGCAAGCTCGGCGCGATGACACCAGACGCGATGGCGGTATTTCTGAAAGCTGTGCCGGTGACACTGACCGGCGTGGCGCCGATCGAGCGCGCGATTTCAACGGCCGGCGGCGTACGCTTCGATGCGATCGGCGACGATTTCATGCTGAAGCGCAAACCCGGCGTATTCGTTGCGGGCGAGATGCTGGACTGGGAAGCGCCGACCGGCGGCTATCTGCTGCAGGCGTGTTTTGCCACCGGCGTCGCGGCAGGCGAAGGCGCGCTGCGTTATCTGGCATTGTCAAAAGCAGCGCAGTCAGCATGACCGATCTTGCGGCCTATGCCGGATTGTTCGCGGTGGCCTTCATCGCGGCCACGATCCTCCCCGCTCATTCAGAGGTCGCGCTGGTCGGGTTGCTGATGAGCGGCACGTTCTCGCCGGTGCTGCTTGTCGCCGTGGCCAGCGCCGGCAATATCCTCGGCTCCTGCTTGAACTGGCTGCTGGGCCGTTTTGCCGAACACTTTCGCGACCGCAAGTGGTTTCCGGTTTCTCCGCGCGCGCTGGACAAGGCGCAGGGCTGGTATCACCGTTACGGACGCTGGTCGCTGCTCTTGAGCTGGGCGCCGGTGATCGGCGATCCGCTGACGGTCGCGGCGGGCTTTCTCCGCGAGCCGTTCTGGTCGTTTCTGATTCTGGTCGCGATCGCAAAAACCGCGCGCTACGTGCTGCTGGCACTCGGCGCGATGGGCGTCCTGGGCATGATGTAGGCAGCATCACAAAGCAGCACTGGGAAGACAGCCGCTAAGAGATCGTGTGACCAATGAGCGCGCGCCGATATGCCTCGTCGCGACAATTTGCGTCTCGTCTCCCGAAACCCGATTGACTATGGCGCATTCTTACCGATGCCGCTGACGCGATCGATGCGGGCCCACTCGCATAGCGATGACGGCACGGCACATGCGTGCATCCCGGGTCGCCAGCGCGCGCAGGAACTGACATCGGAAGGAGCGAGGCGCTTGCTGCTGACAAGAGATTACCGCGACGTGATCGCGGGATTGTTGATGATCTTCATCGGCCTCGGCGCTTCCGGTTATGCGTGGGCATTCTACCGCCTCGGCACCATTATGCAGCTGGGGCCCGGCGGGTTTCCGTTCGGCCTTGGGATCTTGCTGACGCTGCTCGGCGTGCTGATCGCACTGCCGGCGCTGTTCAGGGTCGGCCCGCAATTTTTGCAACCGGATCTGCGCTCGTTCTTCTTCGTCGGGCTGGCGCTGGTAGCCTTTGCAATGACCGTGCGATGGCTGGGGCTGATACCGGCGGTCGTTCTGCTCGTCATTACCGCGGCCTTTGCCGATAACAAGCTTGGTTTGATGAAGATGGTCGTGTTGTCGGCGGCGCTGTCGGCGATCGCATGGTTTGTCTTCATCTATGCGCTGGGGATCCCGCTGCAGTCGTTTATCTGGCCGCGGTCGTAAAACATGGTCTCCGGTCTTGTAGACAATCTCGCGCTTGGCCTGACCACCGCGCTGTCGTTCTCCAACCTTTACTATTGTTTTCTCGGGGTACTGCTCGGCACCTTTGTCGGTGTGCTGCCCGGCATCGGTTCGCTGGTGGCGCTGTCGCTGCTGCTGCCGATCACGTTCCACCTGCCCGCGACATCGGCGATCGTCATGCTCGCGGGTGTTTATTACGGCTCGACCTATGGCGGCTCGACGGCATCGATCCTGCTGAACTTGCCCGGCACGCCGTCCACCGCCGTGACCTGTCTCGACGGATATCCGATGGCGAAACAGGGCCGCGCCGGGGTGGCGCTGCTGATGACCACGGTCGCCTCGTTCTTCGGCGCGACGGTGGGAATCTTCGTCATGACGCTGTTCTCGCCGATGATTGTCGGAATGGCGCTGAAGTTCGGGCCGGCCGAATATTTCGCGATGATGGTGCTGGGTCTCGTCGCGGCGTCATCGGTCGCGAGCGGTGCGCCGGCAAAGGGCATTGCCATGGTGGTGCTCGGGGTACTTCTCGGATTGGTTGGTTCCGATCTCGAGACCGGCGGCGAACGCTACACCTTCGGCTTCATCGGGCTTTACGACGGGCTGCCGCTGGTGGCGGTCGCCATGGGATTGTTCGGTATCGCCGAAGTGATCTACAGCGTCCGCGTCATCAAGCCCGGGCAGATCGACCGCAAGGCCGTGACCTATCGCTCGATGATACCCACGCGCGACGATGTGCGGAGATCCTGGGGGCCGCTGACGCGCGGCTCGGGCATCGGCTCGTTCTTTGGTGCGCTGCCCGGCACCGGCGGCGTGATCGCCGCATTCATGTCCTACGCGGTCGAGAAGAAGGTGTCACGCGAGCCGCAACGGTTCGGCAAGGGCGCTATCGAGGGCATCATGGGGCCGGAAGCGGCCAACAATTCAGCCGATCAGACCGCCTTCATCCCGACGCTCACGCTCGGCATTCCGGGCAATGTGGTGATGGCGCTTATGATCGGTGCGCTGACCATCCACGGCATCGTTCCCGGTCCGCAACTGATGGTGAAAGAGCCGGAATTGTTCTGGGGCGTACTGATGAGTTTCTGGATCGGCAACCTGCTGCTGCTGATCCTCAACATTCCGCTGATCGGGGTCTGGATCCGCATCCTCGCGGTACCGTATCACTACTTGTATCCGGCCATCCTGATGTTCGTTGCCATTGGCGTCTACAGCGTCAACAACAGTCCGTTCGATGTGATGATGGTGATGATCCTCGGCGCCGCCGGATACGGCATGAGGCTGCTCGATCTGCAGCCGGCTCCGCTGATTCTGGGCTTCGTGCTCGGGCCGCTGATGGAAGAGAATTTCCGCCGCTCGATGTTGATTGCGCGCGGCGATCTCACGCATTTTTTCACGCGGCCGATCAGCGGAACGCTGATGGCGATCACGATGCTGTTGCTCGCTTACGTGGTCTGGTCGCAGTTCAGGCCGAGACCGGTCCCGGTTGGGAAGGCGGCGTGATACTCTGAGGCGCTACTGGTGCCGCCGCCCGTGCCCGGGCGAAGCGATCAGCCCTCGATCTGCTCGCGTAGCATTTCGAGCTCGAGCCACTTCTCTTCCGCTGCAGCCAGCTCGGCCTGCGCCTTGGCGATGGCTGCGCTGGCGGCATCGAAGGCTTTGCGGTCGCGCGCATAGAGGTCGGGATCGTCGAGTTTCTTCTGCCAGGTGCGGATGTCGTCCTCCAGCTTCGCTATCTGCTTGGGCAGATTGTCGAGCGCGAATTTCTCGTTGAAGGACAGCTTCTTCTTCTTTGCGGCCGAAGCGTCCGCGGCCTTGCTTTCGCGCGCAGTCGGTGCGCGCACCGGCTTGGTCGAGGCGATATCGGCGCCGCGCTGGATCAGCATGTCGGAATAGCCGCCGGCATATTCGTTCCACACGCCGTTGCCTTCTGGCACAATCACCGCACTGACCACCCGGTCGAGAAA
Source organism: Pseudomonadota bacterium (assembly GCA_023430245.1). Classification (GTDB taxonomy): domain Bacteria; phylum Pseudomonadota; class Alphaproteobacteria; order Rhizobiales; family Xanthobacteraceae; genus Pseudorhodoplanes. The sequence goes on along the minus strand of JAEZBA010000631.1, from coordinate 2,841 downwards.
GTCGCGGTCATGACTGATCAGGATCACGGTGCCGGTGTAATCGGCCAGCGTTTCCTCCAGCACATCGAGCGTTTCCAGATCGAGATCGTTGGTCGGCTCGTCGAGCACCAGGACGTTCGATGGCTTGGCCAGCGCGCGCGCCAGCATCAGCCGTCCACGTTCACCGCCGGAGAGTGCGCGCAACGGCGTGCGGATCTGTTCCGGCGAGAACAGGAAGTCCTTCATGTAGCCGACGACATGCTTGGTCTGTCCGCCGACGGTGACGGTGTCGCCGCGCCCTCCAGTGAGGGCCTCCGCGAGCGTCCAGTCCGGATCGAGGCTGTCGCGATCCTGTTCGAGTGCGGCCATCTCGATATTGGCGCCGAGGCGCACCGAGCCCTCGTCGGGCGCGAGCGTGCCAGTGAGGAGTGAAAGCAGCGTGGTCTTGCCGCTGCCATTCGGCCCGACAATGCCGATACGGTCGGCGCGATTGATGCGGGTGGAGAAGTCCGACACGATCGGGCGGCCATCATAGGACTTTGAAATATTCTTGGCCTCGATCACCAGCGCGCCGGACTTGTCGGCTTCCGCAACGCTGATATTCGCTTTGCCTACAGAGCCCCGATAATCGCGCCGCTGCTGGCGCAGCGCCTGCAATTCGCCCATGCGCCGCACGTTGCGCTTTCTGCGCGCGGTGACGCCGTAGCGGACCCAATGCTCCTCGGCGACGATCTTGCGGTCGAGCTTATGCTGCTCGCGCTCCTCCTCGGCGAGGATTTCGTCGCGGCGGGTTTCGAAGTCCTTGAACCCGATCTCCAGCCTGCGGGTCTGGCCGCGGTCGAGCCACACCGTGACGCGCGACAGCGTCTCCAGGAAGCGGCGGTCATGGCTGATCAGCACCAGGGCGCAGCGCCGGCTCTTCAGCTCGCTTTCCAGCCATTCGATGGTGACGAGGTCGAGATGATTGGTTGGCTCGTCAAGCAGCAGAATGTCGGGATTGGGCGCCAGCACCCGCGCCAGCGCCGCACGGCGCGCCTCGCCGCCAGAGAGATGGGCCGGGTCTTCCTCGCCGGTCAGGCCGAGCTGTTCGATCAGATAGCGGGCCTGGTACGGGTCGTCGCCGGGGGCGAGACCGGCTTCGACATACGACAGCGTGGTGGCATAGCCGGAAAAATCCGGTTCCTGTGGCAGATAGCGGATGGTGGCGCCTGGCTGGACGAAGACGCTGCCGCGATCCGGCTCGACCATGCCGGCCGCGATCTTGAGCAGCGTCGATTTGCCCGAGCCATTGCGGCCGACCACGCACACCCGCTCGCCCTCTGAGACCGACAGGTCGGCCGAGGTGAGGAGCGGCGTGCCGCCGAAGGTGAGCGCGATCTCGCGCAACTGGATCAGGGGGGCCATGGGGCTCTTTGCGGTATGCGGGGTGGGTGTATAGCGCGGCTTCCGCTTTGCACCATCGAAAAACAGGAGGGGTGGTCTCGCGTCTGCCATACGCCCGGAATAAGCTGATTTCCGGGAGAGAATCGCCAATGGACGTTCTGAACCTGCCGCGGCCGTCATGGATGACGGAAGACCTGGTGCTGCTGGAAGACCAGGCCCGTCGCTTCATGGCAGCGGAATACGCCCCCAATATCGAGCGCTGGAACGAGGCTGGGATCTATGACCGCGAGGTCTGGAACAAGACTGGCGAGGCCGGGCTGCTCTGCGCCACCATGCCCGAGGAATATGGCGGGGCCGGCGGAAGCTTCGCGCATGAGGCGGTGATCAACCGCGAATTCGCGCTGTGCGGTTTCGACTCCTTCGGGGCGCCGCTGCATTCCGGCATCGTCGCGCCCTATATTCTGCATTATGGCACCGAGGAGCAGAAGCAGCGCTGGCTGCCGAAGATGGCAACCGGCGAAATGGTCGGCGCAATCGCCATGACCGAACCCGGCACGGGTTCCGATCTGCAGGGGGTGCGCACGTCCGCGAAGAAATCCGGCAACGGCTATGTGCTGAACGGCTCGAAAATCTTCATCACCAACGGCCAGCATGCCGATCTCATCATTGTCGTGGCCAAGACCGACCCGTCGGCGGGCGCGAAGGGCGTGTCCCTGTTCGTGGTCGAGACCGCCGATGCGCCGGGGTTCCGGCGCGGGCGCAAGCTGAAAAAGCTTGGCCTCGATTCCAACGATACGTCCGAGCTGTTCTTCGACGATGTCAAGCTGCCGGCGGAGAGCCTGCTCGGAACGCAGGAAGGCCAGGGTTTCGTCCAGCTGATGCAGGAATTGCCTCAGGAGAGGCTGATTGTCGGCATCCACGCGGTGTCGATGATGGAACGCGCGCTGCAATTGACGATCGATTACGTCAAGGAGCGGCAGGCCTTCGGCAAGCCCATCATCGATTTTCAGAATACCCAGTTCGTGCTTGCTGAATGCAAGACCGAGGCGACCGCGGCCAGGGTGTTCCTCGACCATTGCATCGAGCGCCACATCAAGGGCGAGCTCGATACCGTGACGGCATCGATGATCAAATACTGGTCTACCGACGTGCAGGCAAAAGTGATCGACCGCTGCCTGCAATTGTTCGGGGGCTATGGCTATATGGACGAATATCCGATCTCGCGCATGTACCGGGATGCGCGGGTGCTGCGCATTTATGCCGGGACCAACGAAATCATGAAGCTGCTGATTGCGAGGAGTCTGTAATGACCGACGCCTTCATCTATGATCACCTGCGTTCGCCACGCGGACGCGGCAAGGTGGACGGCTCGCTGCACGAGGTGCAGACGGTCAACCTCGCCTCGCAGGTGCTGAAGGGCCTGCGCGAGCGCAACGATCTCGATCCCGAACTGGTCGACGACGTGGTGATGGGCTGCGT
>JAEZBA010000601.1 GCA_023430245.1 Pseudomonadota bacterium | reverse complement strand
GTCGGCGTCAGGCCGGTGCCGATGGCCCAGACCGGCTCATAGGCGATCACCAGCCGCTCCAGCTTGTCGGGAAGCGAGCCGTCCAGCTGGCGCTTGAGGCGCGCCATGGTGGCGCCGGCCTCGCGCTCCTCGCTGGTCTCGCCGATGCACAGGAGCGCGGTCAGACCGGCCCGCGCGGCAGCCATGGCTTTGGCCTTGACCATGTCGTCGGTTTCGCCATGCAGGCTGCGCCGCTCGGAATGTCCGACGATCACCGCGGTCGCGCCCGCGTCTTTCAGCATTTCGGCGGACAGATCGCCAGTGAAGGCGCCGGAGACCTCCGCGTGGCAATCCTGGGCGCCGATGGCGACCGTCGACCCGGCCGCGGCCTTGGCGAAGCTTGCGATCAGGGTGGCCGGCGGGCAGATCATAAGATCGGCCGAAGGCGGACGGCTCCCGGCGCCTGCAATAATCGCTTCCAATTCGGCGACTGATGCGGCAATGCCGTGCATCTTCCAGTTGCCTGCGACCAGCGGACGCGGTTCGTGAGCCATGGCCCCTCTTTCTTTCGCTTGAATTCCATCCCAGGAACGCACCCGGCTATCAGACGGTCGACCCTTGAGCCAGCGCTTTCCCGTGACTTGTCAGCGTGTTGCAGCGTCACACCGCGATCTCTATGATGCGCGTCCCTTCCACGTCATCGCCGACCACGAAAGACCCTGAGCTCTCATGCTGCGCGGAATTCAAAATGCGACCAAGAACTGGCTTGGCCGCCTGATCACCGGAATCCTGCTGGGCCTGATCGCGATTTCGTTCGCGGTCTGGGGCATCGGCGACATTTTCCGCGGCTTCGGCACCTCGACTGTCGCCACGGTTGGCTCGACCGAGATCGGGGTCGAGCGGTTCAGGCAATCCTACAATGAACAGATGCAGCGCCTGATTCGTCAGGTCGGCAAGCCGATCCCCGCCGATCAGGCGCGCGCACTCGGTCTGCACCGGCAATTACTCGGCCAGATGATCGCGGAAGCCGCACTCGAAGAGGATATCCGCCGGCTTGGCCTCAATGTGCCGAACGAGCTGGTCGCCCAACAGATTCGCAACGACCCGTCCTTCCGCGGTCTTTCCGGCCAGTTCGATCCCAACCGCTTCAACGCGATCCTGCGCGAGCTCGGCTATACCGAAGCGCGCTACGTCGCCGAGCGGCGCAGGCAGATGCTGCAGCAGGAAATCATCCGCAGTCTGGCTGGCGAGCTGAAGGTGCCGGAGATTGCGATCGACGCACAGAATCGCTTCGTCAACGAATTGCGCGCGCTCGATTACATCGTGCTCGGGCCGGACCAGGCCGGCGAGATCGCCGATCCGACGCCGGAGGAGCTGACGAAATTCTACGACGAGCGCAAGAACCTGTTTCGCGCGCCGGAATTCCGCAAGGTCGACATCGTGACGCTGTCCGCCGAATCGCTCGCGAATGCAATGACGATTTCGGATGAGGACGCGAAGAAGGTCTACGACGCCGATCGCGTGAAGTATGTCACGCCGGAGCGTCGCGCCGTGCATCAGATCGTTTTCCCGAACGAAGCGGATGCCCGCGAGGCGCTGGAAAAAATCAAACAGCCGGGGATGACGTTCGACACCTATGCCGCGTCCCCCGAGCGCAAGGGCAGCGACGTCAATCTCGGCATGGTGCCGAAGTCGCAAATCCTCGATCCAGCGGTCGCCGATGCCGCGTTCAAGCTGCCCGCCGATACCACCAGCGAACCGGTGAAGGGCCGGTTCGGCACCGTGCTGATCCATGTCGGCAAGATCGAGCCGGAGACGGTGCGTCCGTTCGAGGAAGTGGCGGCTGATATCAAGCGCGATCTCGCTCAGACGCGCGCACGCACGGAAATGCGCAATCTCTATGACAAGCTGGAAGACGAACGCGGCGGCGGCGGCACCCTGGCGGAGCTGGCGAAAAAGGTCGGCCTGACGGTGCAGACCATCGACGCTGTCGATCGCTCGGGCCGCGGCCCCGACGGCAAGCCGGTTTCGCAATTGCCGGACGGCGCCAATCTGTATTCCGCGATCTTCGGCGCCGAGGTCGGGATGGAGAACGACCCGGTCCAGCTCGCCAAGGGCGACGGCTATGTCTGGTATGAGGTTGCCTCGACCACGCCCTCCCGAGAACGTCCGCTCGATGACGTTCGCGACCGGGTGATCGAACGCTGGCGCAACGACCAGGTTGCGGCGAAGCTCAAGGAACTCGCCAAGGAGACCGCGGAAAAGGTCAAGGCCACGAGCATTGCCGATGCGGCGGCTGCAATCGGCGCCAAGCCGCAGTTCATCGTGGCGCTGCGCCGTGACCGCACCCAGGGCGATTTCCCGGCCACGGCGCTCGATGCGGTCTTCAACACCCCGAAGGACGGCGTCGGCACCGCGCAAGGGTCGAGCGCGACCGAATGGGTGGTGTTCCGCGTCACCGGCGTGACGGTGCCGGCGATCGATCCGAATTCCGCCGACGCGAAGCGGATTCGCGATGGCCTGACCTCGATGCTGACAGAGGATCTGGTCGCGCAATATCTCGCCAATCTGCAGTCGTCGCTGGGCGCCAGCATCAACGAGGGCGCGCTCAACCAGGTGATCGGCGGTAGCGTCAACTAACGGAGCGCAGGCGCACGCTCGCGCCGGATGCAATGATCATCGAGCCTGCACCGGATGAGTTCGCGGCGCGCTACGACAGTGGCGCGCCGCAAGTCGTATGGACGCATCTGGTCGCCGATCTCGAAACCCCGGTCTCTGCGTTTCTGAAGATCGCCGACGGCCGGTCGATGAGCTTCCTGTTCGAATCGGTCGAGGGCGGCGCGGTGCGCGGCCGCTATTCAATCATCGGACTCGAGCCCGATCTGGTCTTCCGCACACGCGGGGCACAGGCCGAGATCAACCGATCCGCGTCGCACGCGAAAGATGCCTTCGCGCCCTGCCCGCTGCCACCGCTCGAGGCGCTGCGGGCGCTCATCGCCGAATGCCGGATCGAACTGCCGGACGAATTGCCGCCGCCGGCCGCCGGGCTGTTCGGCTATCTCGGCTACGACATGGTGCGGCAGATGGAGCACCTACCCAACGTCAACCCGGATCCGCTCGGAACGGCCGACGCATTGCTGATCCGTCCGACTATCGTCGTCGTGTTCGATTCGGTGAAGGACCAGATCGCCATCGTCACGCCGGTGCGCCCCGAGCGCGGCATCACCGCGAAGGCGGCGCTCGCGCGCGCGACCGAACGGCTTAACGCCATCATCGACCGGCTTGACGCGCCGCTGCCCAAATCGATGCGCGAGGAGCATGCCGGCGGCATCGCCGCGCATGCGACGTCGAACACCAGCGCCGCCGAATATTCGGCCATGGTGGCGCAGGCGAAAGAATACATCGCGGCTGGCGACATCTTCCAGGTGGTGCTGTCGCAGCGCTTCAAGACGCCGTTCGATCTGTCGCCGTTCTCGCTTTATCGCGCGCTGCGCCGGGTCAACCCGGCGCCGTTCCTGTATTTTCTCGATCTCGACGGGCTGGCGATCGCAGGCTCCAGTCCAGAGATTCTGGTGCGGGTGCGCGATGACCGCGTCACCATCCGTCCGATTGCGGGAACAAGACCGCGCGGCGCGACCCCGCAAGAGGACATGGCGCTGGAACGCGAATTGCTCGCCGATCCGAAAGAGCGCGCCGAGCATCTGATGCTGCTCGATCTCGGCCGCAACGACGTCGGACGGGTGGCGAAGATCGGCAGTGTCGAAGTCACCGACAGGTACTTCATCGAGCGCTACAGCCAGGTCATGCATATCGTGTCGAATGTCGAAGGCGAGCTCGCCGACGCCCGCGATGCGCTCGATGCGCTGGTTGCGGGCTTTCCGGCGCGAACGGTCTCGGGCGCGCCGAAAGTCCGCGCGATGCAGATCATCGATGAACTGGAAAAAGAAAAGCGCGGCATCTATGCCGGCTGCGTCGGCTATTTCTCGGCTGCGGGCGAGATGGATACCTGCATCGTGCTGCGCACCGCGGTGATCAAGGACGGCACCATGTATGTGCAGGCCGGCGCCGGCATCGTCGCCGACAGCGATCCGGCCTCCGAGCAGCAGGAATGTGTCAACAAGGCGAAGGCGCTGTTCCGCGCCGCCGAGGAAGCGCGCCGCTTCGCAAGCGCCGCCGGCCGCGGGCAATAGTCAACACACGGAAGGCAGATATGGGTCACGATCACTCGCATGAAGACCATTCGCACGAGAGCAAGTGGAAGCATGACGGCGTGCGGGTGATCCCTGCCGGTTCGCTGGACGGCAACACCGCGCAGACGCCCGGCATGGATCGAAAGGCCGCGATCAATGCGGCACGGGTCGGCGCCCAGAAGATCTGGGCCGGCACCGTCAATATCCACCCGAACGCGAAAACCGGCGCGCATCATCATGGCGAATTGGAAAGCGTGATCTATGTCATCCGCGGCAAGGCCCGCATGCGCTGGGGCGAGCATCTCGAATTCGTCGCCGAGGCCGGCCCCGGCGACTTCATCTACGTGCCGCCCTTCGTGCCGCATCAGGAGATCAACGCCAGCCCCGACGAAGTGCTGGAATGCGTGCTGGTGCGCTCGGACAACGAGGCCGTCGTGGTCAATCTCGATATCGAGCCGGTCGAAAAGCCGGAAAACGTTCCCTGGATCGACCCGATCCATAAGGGCTGACATCCATCGCCTTCCGCGGGCAGTAGCTTCGGCATGTTCAGCATCGTCCTGGCAGACCTCGACGATCCGCGCGTCATGGCGATGATACAGACGCACGTGACTCGCGCGCGCGCGGAGACCGCGCCATGCAGCGCGCATGCGCTGGATCTTTCCGGATTGAAGTCACCGGAGGTCTCGGTCTGGACGCTATGGGACGGCAAAGCCCTTGCCGGCATTGGCGCATTGAAGCAGCTTTCGTCCGACCACGGCGAGGTCAAGTCGATGTACACAGCACCATCCGCACGTCGCAACGGCGTCGGGCGCGCCATGCTGCAGTACATCCTTCGCGAAGCGAGAGCAGCCGGTTTCGCGCGCGTCAGCCTGGAGACGGGCTCATCGTCCTACTTCGAGCCTGCCGTGGCTCTGTACCAGAGCCACGGCTTCGTCGAATGCCCGCCGTTCGGCGACTATGTCCTTGACCCGAATAGCATCTTCATGACGCTGGATCTGTCGATCAGGCAGCAGCTTCAAACCTTGTGACGATACGCGCAATGGCAGCGGGAAGCGATGTTGTGCCACGCCGGCGCTCGGTGCCGTCCTCGCGTGCAACCCGGCCGCTTGCGATGCCCTCATACATGCCAAGGAGGGCGTTGCCGACTTCCGGCGGTACACCGGCTTCGGCAAGAATGGCCGCGCGCTGATCCGGCGGCACGAAAGCCGGGGCGACAGGCCGCCCAAGGACCTGGGCGAAAGCGACGGCGACATCGCGCGCGCTCCAGTCCTGCGGACCGCCCAGTTCGACGATGCGCGTTCCAATCCAGTGCTCGGTCATCAGTTGCGCGGCGGCGTGTCCAACATCGATGGTGCTGACCATCGGAATTTTTTGGTCGGGTTCGAGGAAAGTCGGCAGCGTGCCTTCGCCAATCGCCGCCTCCGCGACCTCCTCCCAGGTTTCCACGAAATAGCCCGGCCGCAGGAAGGTCACCGCGGACGCGATGTCTGCGAGCGCAGCCTCGATCTGGTGCAGCGTCGCAATGATGCCGGTCCCGGTTTCGTGCTGCGCGCCAACGGAAGAAAGTACAACGGCCTTGCCGAGGTGCTCCCGTCGGGCGGCTTCGGCCAGGGCGCCTGCGATCGTCCTGGTTTGCTCATACGGGTCGCCGGCGACCGGCGGTGGATTGAACAGGAACGCGGCGGCGGCCCCTCTTAGCGCAGCCCTCACCGCCTCGACATCGTCCATACTGGCAAGAGCCACTTCCGCGCCCTGGGCCTGCCATCGCTGCCCATGCTCTGCCCGGCGGACCACAACGCGGACTGCTTTCCCCCGCTCCAGCAGGGCTTTCGCGGTTTCTCTGCCGGCTCGTCCGTTCGCTCCGAAAACCACATGCATGGCTGTCCTCCATCCGTTCGCGATCTGCGAAATCGATGCGATACAGCTAGAGAACGGCCTATCATGCGTCTAATGCATCGTTTATATGATCTGTATGCGCCAAGTGGATTTGCGGGGCGTGGACCTGAACCTGCTGGTCGTGCTGGACGCCTTGCTGCAGGAAAAAAGTGTCACCCGCGCCGCCCGCCGCCTCAACATGAGTCAGCCGGCCGCCAGCCGCGCGCTCTCACGCCTGCGTGCCCTTTTTAGCGATGCGCTGCTCGTCGAGGGATCGGACGGTTATGTTCTGAGCAAGCGCGCCGAGGCTCTCCAGCCGGCTTTGCGACGGACCCTCGGCGGTGTGGGCGAGATGCTGTCGGCGGTCCCGTTCGACCCTGCCAGCGCCACCGGCTCTGTGCGACTTATGATGCTGGACCTCGAGACAGCTTCGCTGGCGCCGTTTCTGCTGGCCCGCCTCGCGGAGGAGGCGCCGCAACTCGATCTCGATATCTTGCCGCCAAGCGCGGGCGCGGTCGGGTGGTTGGCAGATGACGCGGTCGATGCGGTAATCGGCGTATTCGAGGACGCGCCGGCGGGGATCCTCCGGCGCAGTCTTTACGACGACGGTTTCGTCACCCTGATGCGTCTTGGTCATCCCGCGGCGCGCAGCACGCTTGCGCTCGATCACTATCTCGAACTTGGTCATATCGTTGTCAGCGTGACCGGCATCGGCGCCGCACCCGTGGACATAGCGCTCGACAAGCTGAATGTGAGGCGGCGCGTGAAGGTCCGCGTGCCCAGTTTTCTTGCGGCGGTCGAGATCGCGGCCCGCTCCGACCTCGTGATGACCCTCCCGACAAGCCTGGCCCAAACCGCGGCCGGGATGGCGCGCTTCGTGGCACTACCGCCGCCGATCGATCTTGGCCACTTCACGATGAGTCTGCTTTGGCATGCGCGTCAGCAGGACGACCCTCGTCACACCTGGCTGCGGCGCACGATCGTGGCGGCGGCAGCGAGGTTGAGCGCAGAAGTACCGGGTACCGCAGCAACCCCGGCTCGCCTTGACCCTTTTGGAAGCCATGTCTAAGACCCGCCTCACGCCCGGGTTGCCGCATGATCGTCCTGATCGATAACTACGACAGCTTTACCTTCAATCTCGTCCATTACCTGGGCGGGCTGGGCGCCGACGTGCGCGTGCAGCGCAACGATGCGGTGAGCGCGGATGCCGTGCTGGCCTCGCAGCCCGATGCGATCGTGCTCTCACCCGGCCCCTGCACCCCGAACGAGGCCGGGATCTGTCTCGACC
>JAEZBA010000505.1 GCA_023430245.1 Pseudomonadota bacterium | reverse complement strand
CATTCGGCGTCGGCAGGTCGAACAGCGTGATGTCGCCCCGCATGGTGATGCGGCCGACGCGATTGCCGGCGGCTTCGGAAAACCACAGCGCGCCGTCGCGTTCGGCGATCGAGAGAGGACGTGCGCTGGGCGAGATGCCGTCGGCGAATTCCGTGACCTTGCCGTCCGGCGTGATGCGGCCGATCCGGCTCAGTTCGGTTTCGGAAAACCACACATTGCCGTCGGGGCCGTTGAGCGTGCCGTCTGGGCCGGCATTCGGCGTCGGCAGGTCGAACAGCGTGATGTCGCCCCGCATGGTGATGCGGCCGATCTTGTTCGCCTTCTTGGCGCAGAACCACATGTTGCCGTCGCCGCCAACGGTAATGCCGATCGGCATGGCGTTGTCGAGGGGCAGCGCGAATTCGCGAAAGGATGTGTCGGCCGGATCGAAGCGGCCGATCTTCGAGGCGCCGCTTTCGCAGAACCACAGCGCGCGGTCCGGGCCTTCCATGCAGATATAGGGCTCGGATTTTTCGGACGGGATTTTGTAGGTGCGGATGACCGGCGGCTGTTCGCCGCGTTGTGTTCCCGTCCTTGTTGCCGAAGGTGCCGGCGCCGCCATCGATCCTCCCCGTACCGTCATGCGGTACTGCTTAACTTTCGCGCGAGAGGGTATCGGCGAGCCGATCGGAGTCAAGCATGCGGCTGGCTGTCTCACGATGCGGTAACAATTGCGTGGCGCGCCGGGCAGGATGCATCCCTGCTGCTAATATTGTCGCAAATCACGAGGGCAGGAACACCGCCATGCTGAAGGCCGTCATCCTAAAAAGCGTCAGGCTGAAAAACGTCATGGTCAAGTCTCTGGTTGTCGCGTGCGGCACGGCGATCGGCGCTTTCGCGTTCGTGCAGGCCGCCGACGCCTGTAGCCGCATTCTGTGGAACGACAACAAGCTTGCGGTGGTGGTCGGACGGACCATGGACTGGCCGGAAAGCACGCAGCCGAAGCTGATGGTGTTTCCACGCGGCGTCGCCCGGGATGGCGGGCGGGTCGGCACCGACATCATCGTCAAGGACAATGCCGCCAGGTGGATCGCGAAATTCGGCAGTCTGGTCACGAGCGTCTATGGCATCGGGACGGTCGACGGCTTGAACGAACGCGGACTTGGCATTCACATGCTGTATCTGAACGCGGCCGATTTCGGGCCGCGCGATGCGTCGAAGCCCGCAGTCCATGCCGGTTTATGGGGACAATATCTGCTCGATAACGCCGAGAACGTGGTCGACGCACTGAGGCTTCTAGACGGCATCCAGATCGTGATGGCCGAGGCGCACGGTCACAAGGCCAATCTTCATCTGGCGATGGAGGACGCGAGTGGCGATTCCGCGATTGTGGAATTTATCGGCGGCAAGCCGGTGATCCATCACGGCCGTCAGTTCCGGATCATGACCAACGATCCGACCTATGACGAGCAACTGGCGTTATTGAAGCAGCAGGATTTCTCGAAGCCGAGCAGCGAAATGGCGTTGCCCGGCAACGTCAATCCGCGCGACCGCTTCCAGCGTGCCACCTATTATTCAGCGCTGCTGCCGGAACCGAAGAACCAGCGCGAAGCAATCGCCGGCATCCTTGCCATCGCGCGCAACGTGTCGGTTCCGTTCGGTGCGCCCTACAAAGGATTTGGAATCTACAATACCGAATACCGGACTGCGATCGACCTGACCAATCGGCGCTACTTCTTCGAACTGACGACGAGTCCCAATCTGATCTGGGCGGATTTGACGAAATTCGATTTGAATGCGGGCGCTCCGGTGCGCGAGCTCGATCCCGACAACATCGACCTGTCGGGCGATGTGACTGCGGCATTCAAGGCGCTCGACAAGTCGCCATTTTAATCGGGTCCGCCTGCGAACAGTCGCATCCCATCCGGCTCGCTTTGCGAGCCCGATGGGTTGAAGGTCAAACCCGCTCTAACAGGGGATCACGCGCTCGTGCACCGATGCGGCGGCGCATTCGCAAAGATTGCTGCGCCGCGACGGAACGGCGCGCTGGCAAGCGCGTTCACGGGGCATGAAACTCCTTTGTGGCGCGCTCGCTTATCTGGCCTTTGTCGGGACCCTGCTGACGGCAATGTTTGTCGGCCTAGCCTCGATCGAACGCAAGGCGCCGGAGGACGGGCCTGTTCTTGCGCGCGGAGATGACGGCGCTGCGCGGGCTGTGTTCGAGGAGGCAAAAGTCGATCCGAACCGCGTGCCGGTCTGGATCGCGGCGACACCGAAATATGAGTACACGCCAGTTCCTATCGACCCGCGGCCGAGGCGCAGTCTCGTCATCAGTGAGGAGGCGCGAAATGCGATGGCGAAGGCGCCGCCGCGCGCAAGGCCGGAGCCGCAGGAGATCGGGCGTTTGACCGCGCCTCGCCGGGTGGACTCGCGCCGCGATAACGACCCTTTCTTCCGGGACTGACGGGCGAGCGCTCAGGCCTTCTCGGGCATCGCGATCCGCTTGCCGACGGCTTCCGGCCGCGGCAGCCGGCCATGCGACTTCTTGATGTCGCAAAGGCGCTTCAGAATGTCCTGCGGGAAGGGCGCCACTTTCCGCGCCGACATGTCGATATGCAGTGACATGTTCTCGCAGGTCGCCGAGACCCAGCCCTCCGTGGCGTGGAACAATTGCTGAAAGAAATGCAGCCGTTTTGAATCGTGTTCGAGCAGCTGGAATGTCACCCGAACGGGATCGCCTTCTTTCAGCTCGCGCAAGTAGCGCAGATGCACCTCGGCGGTGAAAAAGGAGTGGTTGCGCTCTTTCAGATAATCCCAGCCGAATCCGGCCAGGGTGTACATCTCGTCGACGCCGCGGTCGAACAGCACATGATAATAGGCCATGTTCATGTGGCCGTTCGGATCGATCCAGGCCGGCTCGACGGACATCACCGACGACACGAACGGCGCGAAGAAGACGGGCTCAAAATCGGTGCGGTCCAGCATTGGAATATAGTGCTGCAGCGCACGCGCGCTGTAAACCGGGCAGGTCCGCAATCGCCCGCGTTCACGAAAAAATTGTTACCGGAGATGCGTGCGTCTCGACGCAGCATGATTGGAGTTGCGGGTGGTGCGCCGTCTTGCGGCGGTCCACTTCTCTGCTAGGGTCGGCGCTCTTTTCTCGCATGAGGACGCCGATGGCCATTGCTGCTGCAAAATATTCCGACAAGAAACGTGATACGCGCGCGATCGAAGCCGCGATCGGCGATCTGGCAAAAGCTTTCGGCAATCGCCTCGTGATCTCGCAGGCGGTGCGCGAGCAGCACGGCCATACCACCACCTGGATCGAGAACCAGCCGCCGGACGCCGTGGTGTTCCCGCAAAACACCGCCGACGTGCAGGAGGCCGTGCGCATCTGCGCCCGGTATAAAGT
>JAEZBA010000441.1 GCA_023430245.1 Pseudomonadota bacterium | reverse complement strand
TCCTTGGCCTTGGCATTGCGCTGCGCGGTGTGGCCGAGGATTTCCTCATCGAGCTGGCCGATCCGCTGCTTCAGTTGCGACTTCTGGCCGGCCCGCGAGGTGCGCCGCAGTTCGAACAGCTTGCGCTCGGCGTCCATGATGTTGCGGACTTCGGGCTCGGCGGAGGCCGTCAGCATCTCCGGAAACACGATTTCGAGCTGGCCGTCGCGTTCTGCCTCGAGCCGCGCCTTGCGGGCGGTCAGTTCGTTCAGGCCGCGGGTGACGATCGAGAGATTGGCGCGGGTGACGGTGTCGTCGAGGCGCACGACGATGTCGCCTTCCTTCACGGAATCGCCGTCGCGCACCCGCACTTCGCCGACGATCCCGCCGGTCGGGTGCTGCACTTTCTTGACGTTGGAATCGACCACGATCTGGCCCGGCGCGATCAGCGCACCGGACAATTGCGCGGTGGCGGCCCAGCCGCCGAAACCGAACACCAGAATGGCGACGACGACGGAGCCGGCAACCATGTGCCGGCGGATCGAGGGTTGGGCTGCGGATCGCTGGGTCATGGGACTCGTCCGGGTACCACTTGCAGGGGTTGAGGGGGCGCCGCCGGGGCTGCGGCCGGGGCGGGCCGCTGCAGCACCTTGGCGAGAACCTGGTCTTTCGGCCCGACCGGATGCTGCATGCGGCCGCCACCCATGACCAGGATGAGATCGACCGCTTCCAGGGCGCTCGGCCGGTGCGCGACGATCACGGCAATGCCTCCACGCTTGCGCACGCTCATGATGGCGCGCGCCAGCGCTTCGTCACCTTCATAGTCGAGATTGGAATTGGGTTCGTCCAGCACCACCAGGAACGGGTCGCCATAGAGTGCGCGCGCGAGCGCGATGCGTTGTCCCTGGCCGGCCGACAGGGCGCTGCCTTGCTCTCCGACCTGAGTTTCGTAGCCCTCCGGCAACTTCACGATCAGATCGTGGACGCCCGCGGTCTTGGCCGCGCTGATGATCGCCTCCGGGCTCGGTTCGCGCTCGAAGCGGGAGATGTTCTGCGCCACGGTTCCCGCGAGCAGTTCGACATTCTGGGGCAGGTAGCCGACATGCTTGCCCAGCGCATCCGGCATCCACTGGTCCAGCGCCGCGCCATCGAGACGCACCGTGCCGCGGACCGGCTGCCATAACCCGACGATGAGCCGCGCGAGCGAGGATTTGCCGGACGCGCTCGGACCGATGATGCCAAGGCCGTTGCCCGCGCGCAGCACGAAGCTCACGTCCTGGACGATGACCTTCTGCACGCCCGGAGGCGCGGCGGCGACATTCTCGACCGCGAGGCTCGCCTTGGGCTCCTGCAGCGGCAGGACATCCTGTTGCGGCGGGAACAGCGAGAGCAGACGGTTCAGGCGCTCCCAGCTCTGGCGCGCGGCCTGGAAGCCTTTCCAGTTGGCGATGGTGAGGTCGACCGGGGCCAGCGCGCGCGCCGACAGGATCGAGCCCGCAATGATGATGCCGGCGGACGCCTCCTGATGGATCACCAGCCATGCGCCGACCGCCAGCACGCCGGACTGGATCATCATGCGCAAGGATTTCGACAGCGCGCCGAGGCCGCCCGCGACATCGCTCGACTTGCGATGGCTCGACATGTAGCGGCGGTTCGCCTCCGCCCAGCGCGCCGAGATGCGGCCGAGCATGCCCATGGCGGAAATGGCTTCGGCATTGCGGATCGAGATTTCCGCCAGCCCGTTGCGTGCGAGCGCGGCCTGGCTGGCATCGTTCATCGGCTTCTTGGTCCAGATTTCGGTCAGGACCGTCAGCGTCACCAGCAGGACGGCGCCGAACAAAGCGGCCATGCCGATCCAGAAGTGGAAGAACACGAAGCAGATCGCGATATAGATCGGCAGCCAGGGCAGATCGAAAAACGCAATCGGTCCGGAGCCGGACAGGAACGAGCGGACATTGTCGAGGTCGCGCAGCGGCTGCAGCCCGTCGCTGCGATTGCCCGCCCGCAGCGGCACCTTGACCAGCGTCTCGTAGACGCGTCCGCTCAGCGCCTCATCGAGGCTCGCCCCGATCCGGACCATGATCCGCGAGCGGATGATGTCGATGATTGCAAGCATTCCAAACAGGAAGGCGGCGATCACGCACAGCCCGATCAGGGTCGGCACCGAGCGGCTGGGCAGCACCCGGTCGTAGACCTCCAGCATGAAGATCGAGCCGGTTAGCATCAGGACGTTGCTGACCGCCGAGAATAGCGCAATCGCGATCAGCGCGCTGCGACAGGCGGCGAGCGCCGCGGACAGCTCGGATTGCGGGGAGGCAGGGGAGGCGGGACGTTGCATGTACGGGCTTTTGCCAAGGCGCCCGATTCGTCGGGCCAAGCGGGCACTTATATCAAGCGTGCAACGATATTATGCCAGCTTTACAAGGAGATGTCGCAAAGAAAGTAGGAGCACACGGCTGGAGGAGAAGCAGACGGCAACCGCTGCGATAGCAGGGAGCAGCTAGACCCCAATTTCGCTGTTGCTGAAAATGAAATTTGAATTGCTCAATTGTGTGGTGTGAGCGATGCCGTTGAGGTCGATCCACTGGTCCTCGCCGAGAACGATGCGTAGGAAGCCCTGATCGCTTTCGCCGAGCACCAGCTGGGAGACGTCCTCGTAGCCGAAATCGTGGAGACGAATGATGTCCGCGTTCGCAAATTCCAGCGGATCGCCCAGCGTAAAATCGACGATGACATCCTTGCCCTCGCCTTGCTCGAAATAGAACCGGTCGTTGCCACTGCCGCCGGTCAACAGGTCATCGCCTTCGCCGCCGCGGATGATGTCGTTGCCGCTGCCGCCGATAATCGTGTCACGACCGGCGCCGCCCGACAGCCAGTCATGCCCGGCCCCGCCGATCAGGACATCGTCGCCATCATTGCCGCGCAGGGTGTCGTTCCCGTTTCCGCCGACGAGGGCGTCATTGCCATAACCGCCCAGAATGGTGTCGTGGCCGCCGAGGCCGTAGCTGATCACGTCGTTTTGGTGGGACGAATAGTCCTGATATCCATTAATGGAGTCGTGCCCGACCGCGACGGTCATCGGCCGGGGCGCGGAGGCTAGTCCGTGCTCGTCGGTGACAATGACGCCGATGGAATAGACCCCGAACGTTGCGGTGCTGGCCGCGCTGAGGACGCCGGTTTGCGGATCGATGGTGAAATGGCTCGATGACTCGGCGTCAAGCGAGTAGGTCAGTTCGGCGTCCGCGTCGGGATCTGTGGCCAGAATGGCGCCCAGTTCCTGTCCTGCGACGCTGGATGCCGCCACGGCCGGGTTCGGGCTGAAGCCGATCACGTGCGGCGCGTCATTGACCGGGGCAACGGTGAGCGTCGCGGTGCCGGGTGCGCTGGTGGCGTTGTCGTTGTCCACCGCGACGTAATCGAAAGTCGTCTCGCCGTTCCAGTCGGCGTGCGGACGGAAGTAAACGGTGCCCGTGCCTTCGTAAGCCGAGATCGTCAGCTGTTGCAGGTCCTCCTCGTTGAGGATTGTCGAGAAGCCGTCGACTGACAGGTCGCCATGGAGCGGCAGGCTATTTAGCTTGAAGTGGGAGATGGTGCCGTCGATGTCCGAGCCGGAAAGCGTGACCGGGATGCTGTATGTA
>JAEZBA010000386.1 GCA_023430245.1 Pseudomonadota bacterium | reverse complement strand
GCCCCTCGGGTTGCGGCAAGACCACGTTGCTGAACCTGGTGGCCGGGTTCCTGGCTCCGAACGAGGGCGAAATCTTCATTGACGGCGCGCTGGTTACCGACGTTCCCGCCTTCGCCCGCCAGACCGGCATTGTCTTCCAGAATTATGCGCTGTTCCCGCATATGACCGTCGCCAATAACGTGGCCTATGGCCTGAAGGCGCGCGGCGTCGGAAAGGACGACATCAAGCGGCGCGTTGCCGACATCCTGGCGATGATGAAGCTGTCCGGATACGAAGGCCGCAAGCCCCGTGAATTATCGGGCGGTCAGCAGCAACGCGTGGCGCTGGCGCGCGCACTCGTGATCGAACCGAAGGTGCTGCTGCTGGACGAGCCATTCTCCGCGCTCGACAAGAATCTGCGCGCCTCGATGCAGGTCGAGGTCAAGGAGATCCAGCGCCGGCTGGGCGTGACCACGATTTTCGTGACCCACGACCAGAGCGAAGCGCTGTCGCTGTCCGACCGCATCGCCGTCATGTCCGCGGGCCGCATCTGCCAGATCGATACCCCGGAAGCGCTTTACCGGCGGCCGGCCGATCGTTTCGTCGCCTCCTTCATCGGCGAGGGTTCGCTTATCCGCGCCACCCTCGATCAAGTCCAGGGCGACGGCGCGCTGGTGTCGGCTGGGCGCGCGAAAATAGCCGTTCCGTCAGCACCATTGGCCGGACTGCAACCCGGCGCGCAGGTTGACCTGTTCGTGCGGCCCGAGCATCTGCATGCGGGCTCCGAAGCGGATGCGGCATTCGCGGGCCATGTAGGCGCCAGCATCTATCAGGGCGACCATGTCGATCTGTATGTCGACGCGCCGGAGGCGGACAACGGCCGCCTGATGATGCGGCTTCCCGCACGCGAAGCCGCCGGCATATCGGGCGTCGGCACCAAAATCGCCATCGCCATCACCGGCGACGATGCGGTGGCCTTTCCGCGACCCGATGCGTGACGTGACGGCCTCAGAAAGCCGGCGCTGTGCCGGGCGCGCGCGCTCGCGATTCATACGCCGCGCGTTGCGGTGCATAGAGATCCCAGATCCGGCGCAATTCGCCGATTGGATCGTCATGCCAGTCGACCCGCAGATCGACCACCGGCCAATCGAAGGTCTCGGCAACATGCAGGCCGGCGGCATGCTCGTCACCGGTTTCGCCACCGGCATCGAGCCCAGCTTCCAGCGCACGCATCAGCCGCTCCGCGAGCGGCGCGCCCTCGGCCGCCGCAAATTCCGCGATCATCCTCGCGGGCACATCCGTCGAAGCGAGCAGATTGCCGAGCGCCATGCAGGACGGCCCTTCGGCGACAGCGGCCACCGGAAGTGCTTCGGCGCCGGAATGCAGCGCCACCTGTCCGTAGCGATCGATCACACCGATCTGCCGGTAGTCGGGCTGCGGCGTGCCGTCAAGCAAGAGCCGCAGCACCGCGCCGGCGCCAAGCCCCTGCCGCAGCAGGGCAAGACCGGCCGGTCCGAGAGCCGGATCGGTGATGTTCTGCGTCGACACGCTGCCGAGCGGGCTGACCCACGCACAGCGGCTGGCAACACAGATCGACGAGGACGTAATGGCGATGCCGAAGGCCCCGGTCTTGTCGCATCGCGCGGCGATCGAATATGTCATGGCGCGTAACCCTGATATTTCGGAAATCGTGATGCCATACAATGACGCCTGAGCAAAGCACGATTGAAATTCTGAATCGTCTGATCGGCTTCGCAAGCGTCAGCAGCGAATCCAATCTGGATATCGTTGCCTGGATCGAGGACTATCTGTCGCGGCACGGCGTCGCGTCGCGCCGCATCCCCGATCGCACTGGACGCAAGGCGTCGATCCTCGCCACCATCGGGCCAGCCGAGCGCGCGGGTGTCGTGTTGTCCGCCCATACCGACGTGGTGCCGGTCGCGGGGCAGGACTGGGCCAGTCCGCCGTTCACCGCCACCGCGCGCGATAATCGCATCATCGGCCGTGGCGCGACCGACATGAAGGGCTTCATCGCCTCGGTGCTGGCGCACGTTCCGGATTTCAAGGCCGCAGCGGTCGCGGGGCCGGTGCTTATCGCGCTGTCGTATGACGAGGAAGTCGGCTGTCTCGGCGCACCCGATCTGGTTGCCGAAGTTGCGGCCGCGGCTGTCAAGCCGGCACTCTGCATCGTCGGCGAGCCGACCGGACTGAGGATCGGCTATGCCCACAAGGGCAAGGTTGCACGCCGTGTGATCGTCACCGGCCGCGGTGGGCATTCGGCACTGCCGCATCGCGCTGCGAATGCGGTATTTGCCGCAGCACGGATCGTCACCGCGCTGGAAGATCTTGCGCTGCGCACAGCGAACGCAGGACAACGCGACACTGCCTTCGATCCACCCTACACCACGATCCATGTCGGCTCCCTGCATGGCGGCACCGCGCTCAATTTCGTGCCGGATCGTGCGACACTGGAATTCGAAATTCGCTATATCCCCGGAACGGACGTCGACGCGCTGCTCGCGGAAGCCGACGCGGCCATCGCCGGGGCACGCGCGTCTCTCAGGGTGCAGGCTGCGGAAGCCGATATCGCGGTCGAGGACATGGCGTTTTATCCGGCGCTGTCGACCGCGGCAGAAAGTGCCGTGGTTGCAACCGCGCAGCGGCTTGCTGACGCAAGCGACAGCGCCACCACCGTCAGCTTCGGTACCGAAGCCGGCCTGTATGTACAGGCCGGCATCCCGACCGTGGTCTGCGGCCCCGGCGATATCGCGCGGGCGCATAAGGCCGGCGAGTGGATCGGGATTGATGAACTGGCCGGAGCCGACCGCATGATGCAACGTTTAGCACGACAACTCGGCAGGCCCGCGGAGGAATGGATCACCCGATGACGAAACAACAGACCGCCACAACCCGTCCGTTTCTGAAGCTGACGCATCACGGAGCCATGATCGCGCTGCAGGCCGCAATCGCCAAGGCCGAGGAGCTAGGCGTGCCGCAGAACATCACCATCGTCGACGACGGCGGCAACATGCTGGCCTATATTCGCATGGACGGCGCCAAGCTGCTTTCTGCCGAGACCTCGAAGAGCAAGGCGATCACCGCCGCCTCCCACCGGCAACCGACCTCGCGGCTCGATCCCGCGCTCGAGGTGAAGCTGGCAATCGCGGCAGGCGGAAGGTTGACCAATCTCGAGGGCGGCTTGCCGATTATCATCGATGGCGTCTGCGTCGGCGCTGTCGGGGTCGGCTCCGGCACCGGCGCACAGGATGTGGAAGTCGCGCGCGCCGCCCTCAGGGGTCTCGGCGCGGAGGATCAGGTGCCGTAGGCGCGTCTCGGCGAAGACGACGCCTCCCGGCGCCTAGCACATTACCTAAAAAGCGCGGCTTTTATCGCTCCTGTTCGATCATTGCTGCGATGGCCTTGATCCGGCTGCGTGCGAATTGCGGCAGCCCGGCGCTGATGGAATCGCCATTGTTGAAGGAGCTGCGACCCAGCAGCAATTGCGCCGGGACAAGATTGCGCAGGATTGGCGCCTTCAGGAAATCACGCTGCTTCGTGAGCATGTCGCTGCGGATCGCGAGCGCCAGATAGACGGTCGCGATCGATGCCTTCGGCTCGGATGGATGTTCTTGGATGACGGCCAGTATCTTGCCGGAATGGATCACCTGGTTGACCCAGAAAATGCTCTGCTCGAAAGCGCCCGAAACCGGCGTCGCAATCCCGGTGAAGGTCGCCAGTTCCGCGAGAAGCGGGTCGCCCGGCGAATGCAGGCGAATCTCGCTCTGGAATTCGATGAAATCCGGAATCGGTTTCTTGGTCTCGTCCCGGAGCTTGTTGACGAGCAGAATGCCGGCGGGGATGCGCCCCTCGAATTTGTAACGGGACTCGAAGCAGCCCGCGGCATCCTCGCACCAGCCACGTCCGGGCAACGGGTTCGAAGCCGCCGGCTTGTCCTTGCCCTTGTTCGGCATCGCATCGGCGGCGGCGATGGCGCGGTGCTTGATCGCCGGGTCCAGCTTCTCGAGGAAGGCGAGGCTGGCATAGCGTGACAGGTCGAAAGCCTTTGCATGTTTCGACATGCCGAACCGGGCCTCCGCCACATACATGGACAGCTTCACCCCCGCAGGCTCCCTGAATTCAGGGAACAGCGACAGAAAGCGGTGCTGCAGCGGCTGCTTGCGGGTCCATTCCTCGAACGGGACCAGTTCGTTCGCCGCATCGGTCGCGCTGTCGGCGCGCTGTTCGGAAAAGATGATGGTGCGGGGCTTCAGCTTCTCGACCGGAGCGGATGCAAGCGACGGCACCTGTTCGAGCTTGAAGTCCAGCGCAAGCGCAGGGGTGCCGAGCGCCAGGACAATGGCGGCGCAAAAGAAGGCTGATCGAAGTCTCATTCCATGCCGCTCAATAGGGTCTGCGCCCGAAAAATCCGAAGAAATAGTCCGGATCGATTCGGCGCGGAGCGCCCGGGCGGTAGTCTTCCGGAAACTCCGGCGAGCGCGGTTGCACCCGCGGGCCGTAGTAATATCCGGAATTGTAACCCGATTGCGGCGGATAAATATCGCGCGTGCCGTAGCGGCTGTCATAGGGCCAGCGTTGCACCGGGCTGCCATCCTCTTCGTATCCATCGCCGCCACGGTACATGTAGTAATTGTCGCCGCGCGAAACGATCTTGTAGCGGGTATCGGCGATTCCGCCGACCGAGTCGCGCTTCAGATATTCCACCGCGCCTCCGCCTTGTGCACCGGCCTGGCCCATATCGCCGGTATACGGATCGATCCGCACCGCCACCAGTTCGCGCAACGCATCCCGTGAGGGACCGCTCAACGCGACCTTCGGCGCATGGGTGCGCCACACCGCTTCCAGGATCGGCTCGAACATCGGCAGAGCGACGCGCCCGCCGGTCTGGCCGCGCCCAAGGGTGCGCCGGCCTTCGGCATTGTCATAGCCGACCCACAGCGCAACGGTTACATCGTTGGTGAAGCCGACGAACCAGGCGTCGAGTTCATTATCGGTGGTGCCGGTCTTGCCGGCGGCATAGGTGGCGAGGTGCCGCGCCGACCTTGCGGTCCCGCGCGCCAGCACACCCTGCAGCATCGACCTGAGCTGGAAGAACGAGGCGCGATCGACCGAACCGATCCAGTTGGCGGAATTATTGTCGGCCTTGAAGACTTGCCGTCCGCCCTGCTCGATTGAATCGATCACATGCGGCACCGGGCGCGCGCCCTCATTGGCGATTGCGGCGTAGAACGCGGCGAGATCGATCATCCGCAGCGGCTGCGCGCCGAGAATGAACGGATAGAAGCGATCGCACTCCTTGTAGAGCTGCGCTTCGACGGCAAGCTCGCAGATCCGGTCCAGGCCCTGCTCGGCGCTGCTTTCGATGCCGTTGGCCATCAACTGCGCGGTTGCTAGATTGCGCGAATCCTCCAGTGCGCGGCGCAGCGTGACGGCGCTGCCTTCACCACCGCCGGCATTGCGCGGCGCCCAGTAATCCTTTGCGCGAGTGCTGTTCGGCTGACCGATCGGCGGCAGCACGATCGACGAGTCCATCACCAGCGTGTTCGGTTGCAGGCCATTGCGTAGAGCCGCGAGGTAGGTGACCGGCTTCAGCGTCGAACCGGGCTGGCGCACGCTCTGGACGGCACGATTGAGCTGGCTTTGCGGATAGGAGAAACCGCCGGTCATCGCCAGGATGCGCCCGGTCTTGTTTTCCAGCACCACGGCCGCACCCTGCACACTCGGCCGCACCCGCAACTCTGCGCGCGCGCCCTGCTTC
>JAEZBA010000376.1 GCA_023430245.1 Pseudomonadota bacterium | reverse complement strand
ACCCTTGTATGGTTGTGAAACGCCCGCGATTCCGTTAGGTCTTGCGGCCCATTTCAGGCGCGCCAGCGCGCGTCCGCCGGGCAGTCAAGAACCGCGCACCACACATGATCGGCCGGCCAAAACTCGTCCTCGCTTCCGGTTCGCCCCGCAGGCTCACCCTGATCAACCAGGCCGGCATCGAGCCGGACGCCCTGCAGCCTGCCGATGTCGATGAAATCCCCTTCAAGGGCGAACTGCCTCGCGCCTGCGCCACCCGGCTTGCCCGGGCCAAGGCAGAAGCGGCGCTGGAAGCGGTGCGGCTGAACGAGGAATTACGCGGCGCCTATATTATCGCCGCCGACACCGTGGTTGCGGTCGGGCGCCGTATCCTGCCCAAGGCGGAACTTCTGGACGAAGCCGGGCAATGTCTGCGGCTGCTCTCGGGACGCAACCATCGCGTCCATACCTCCGTCTGCATGGTCACGCCGAACGAAAGTTTCCGCCAGCGCATGGTCGAGACGCGGGTGCGTTTCAAGCGGCTGACCAGCGAGGACATCGAGGCCTATCTCGCCTCCGGCGAATGGCGCGGCAAGGCCGGCGGCTACGCCATCCAGGGGCTGGCCGGCGCCTTCGTTGTGAAGCTTGTGGGGTCCTATACCAATGTGGTGGGGCTGCCGCTCTACGAGACCCTGGCCTTGTTGCAGGGCGAAGGCTTCCCGATCCATTTCGGCTGGCTGAACACCTAATCTTCTCATCGGCGCGGCGCGAGGGGGGCTGCACCAGCGGCCCGATTACAGGCTTCGTGCCCGGAATCCAGCCACGATCCCGTGTGAGGTTGGCTTCCAGGTTCACGCCACGGACTGACAGAGAGCGATGAATCTCGCGCAGCATCTTGAAATATCCGCGCACAGCTACCCGAACCGTCCAGCGATCGGCTACGGCGCCAGCGTCCTGCATAACTATGCCGAACTGGCTGGGCGGGTTGCGCGACTGGCGTCGTCCCTGCGCGGCGATTTCGGGCTTGTAGAAGGCGACCGCGTTGCCATCGTCGCCGGCAACACACCGGATTATGTGACGGCGCTATATGCCATCTGGCATGCGGGCCTCGTCGGCGTGCCCGCCAATGCCAAGCTGCACGGCGCAGAGCTGAACTACATTCTTGAGAATTCAGGCGCGCGGGCCGCATTCGTGTCGCCGGATCTTGCGACCGTGGTCGAGGCGCACGCCCCGCCCTCGCTCGAACACATCGTGGTGTTCGGCGGCCGCTCGTTCGAGTCCCTGCTTGCTGCCGATCCGATACCGCTGTCGCCGCGCGAGCCGCACGACCTCGCATGGCTGTTCTATACCTCGGGCACCACCGGCCGGCCGAAAGGAGCGATGCTCACGCACCGGAATCTGGCCGCCATGGCTGAAGCCTATATCGACGAGGTCGACCGAACCTCGCCCGGCGATCCGTTGCTGCATGCCGCGCCGATGAGCCATGGCTCCGGCCTCTACATGATCCCGTATGTCATGCGCGCCGGCATCAACGTGGTGCCGGAATCCGGCGGCTTCGATGCTGGCGAGATATTCGCGCTGATCGAGGCCTGGCCGCGGACATCGATGTTCGCCGCGCCCACCATGGTGAAGCGGCTGGTCGACCATCCGGGCGATTGCCGTGCCGACCATATCCGCACCATCATCTGGGGCGGTGCGCCGATGTATGTCGAGGATACTTTGCGCGCGCTGGATCGCTTCGGCCCGCGCTTTGCGCAGATCTACGGACAGGGCGAAAGCCCGATGACCATCACGGTGCTGTCGAAGGCCGACATCGCCGAGCGCTGGCGTCCGCACTGGCGCGAGCGGCTCGAATCCGCGGGCCGGCCGTTTGCCTCTATTGAACTGGCCATCCTCAACGAAAAGGGCCTCGCCTTTCCGGAGGGCGTGCCAGGTGAAATCCTGTGCCGCGGCGAGACGGTGATGGCGGGCTATTGGCAGAACGAGGAGGCGAGTGCGGCCGCGCTGCGCGACGGCTTCCTGCATACCGGGGATGTCGGCACGGTCGATGCCGACGGCTATCTGTTCCTGAAGGATCGCTCCAAGGATCTGATCATTTCCGGCGGCGCCAACATCTATCCGCGCGAGGTCGAGGAAGTGCTGCTGCGCCATCCGGGCGTGCGCGAGGTCTCGGTGATCGGCCGGAGCGATAGCGAATGGGGCGAGGTGGTGGTGGCCTATGTGGTGGGCGAGGCCGACCGGGCTGATCTCGACACGCTCTGCCTGAACGCGATCGCCCGCTTCAAGCGCCCGCGCGATTACGTGTTCGTGGACGCGTTACCGAAGAACAATTACGGCAAGGTGCTGAAGACGGAACTGCGCGGCTGGGATGCCGCGAGCGGCCACGCCGCCACCGCCACCGCCACCGCCGATCCGGGCCAGCGGGTGGGCGTCGGGCATGGTTCGCTCACGGACCCCGTCGCTGCCGCCGACGAGGCCGGTGCGCCGGTTCCGCGCGAATGAGCAGATGCGGATTGCTCGGTCCCTTCCATCGCTTCCGCCCGCCGCTTAATTGTAGGCCGATGACCAGTCCGCCCCTCGCCCCCGACAAGCCGTGCCCGATCTGCGGCAAGCCCTCGCTGGACGCCTTCCGGCCGTTCTGCTCGCGCCGCTGCGGCGACGTCGACCTGAACCGCTGGCTGAGCGGGGTCTATGCGATCCCGGTCCGAGAGACCGACGACGACCCGGACCGGCCGCACGATCCCGACGGCGAGGCGGAGCAGTGAGCCCAGGTTGTTGCTCCTGTCTGCCGTCGGGGCGGCTCACCCGCTCGCGATGCTGGACAGGGCCGGACCCGGCCTCTATAACGCGGCGCTCTGACCAAGGCCCCCGCTCGGGGGACCCGGCGCCCAGGTAGCTCAGTTGGTAGAGCATGCGACTGAAAATCGCAGTGTCGGTGGTTCGATCCCGCCCCTGGGCACCATAGCTCCGTTCGGCCCCGTTCTTTCTCGGCCGCGTCTGTTCGCCGATCTGCAAGAACCGTCGTTAAATCAGGTATTTCATCGTTTATTGATGCGCGGCACCGTTCGCGGCGCCCCGTCGTCCATGGGCCGGACGACTTTGTTGTCTCGCGGCTTCGTTCCCGGCAGTGCAGTTCGGCGGCCGCTGGAGCAATTTATTATGGGAGGGCTGCGTTTCCAAACAGCCAGCCAGCTAACGGATAGCTGAGGGCGACGATCGCCACGGCGCCGAGGATGTTGATCCAAAAGCCTGCGCGCGCCATCTGCGCGATGGTAATGCGCCCGCTCGAAAAGACGATCGCATTCGGTGGTGTGGCGACCGGCAGCATGAAGGCACATGATGCGGCAAGCGCGAGCGGCGCGGTGAGCGCCACCGGATCGATCCCAATCCCGACCGCGATGGCGGCTCCGATCGGCAAAAATGTCGCAGCACTTGCCGTATTGCTGGTCAGTTCGGTCAGAAAAATCATGGCAACGGTTGCTGCGGCGATCACGAGAATTATCGGCCAGTTTGCGAGTGCCGTCATGACGGCGCCGAGCCACGCTGCCAGACCGGAACTGTTGATCGCTTCGGCAAGGCTCAGGCCGCCTCCGAACAAGATCAAAACACCCCAAGGGAGCGCCTTAAGGTCGTCCCATGCGATCAGGCGGCCGCCCTCCGGCATACCTGACGGGATCAGGAACAAGGCTAGCGCGCCCGAGATGGCAATGGTTGTATCGTCAACGCCAGGGACGAACCCGGAATATAATGGACGGGTGATCCATGCGAACGCCGTCAGGCCGAAGACACAGGCCACGCGCATTTCCGCCGTGGTCATGGTGCCGAGCTTTTCGAATTCCACGGCTATGACTTGTGTAGCGTTCAGGCCAACGCTTTCGCCCACTGGATGCAGCCGAATTAGAATCACCCATGCCCCGGTGAGCATGATCGCAACCAGGGGCAGGCCCAATGCCATCCACTGCGCGAATCCGATCGTCACGCCATATTCGCGCGCCATATAAGCGGCCAGAAGCGCATTTGGCGGCGTGCCGATGAGCGTTCCCAGGCCGCCAATACTGGCGCCATAGGCGACCGCCAGCATCAACGCGGTACCGAGATTGTACTGGGATATCTTACCCGAGTCGTCGCCCGCATTGAGCAGCGCCAGTACCGACGCTGCCACAGGCAACATCATAATGGCGGTGGCGGAGTTGCTGATCCACATGCTCAGCAGAGCCGTGGCCAGCATAAAGCCCCCGATCAAGCGGTGGGGCGACGTTCCTGTCAGCATGATGGCGCGCAACCCAATGCGCTTATGCAGCGCCCAACGCTGCATGCCCGTCCCGATGATAAAGCCCCCCAGGAACAGGAAAATGATCGGGTCGGCGTAAGGTGTCGCCGTTCCCCGCATCGAAGAGACGCCGAGCAGCGGAAAAAGGACCAGCGGGATCAAGGCCGTTGCCGGGATCGGCAGCGCCTCGGTGATCCACCACGTCGCCATTAGCAAAGCGACGCCGGCCACGCGCCAAGCCGCCACCGGCATGTCCGATGGCGCAGGAATAAAGAGGACTGTCGCCAGCGCGGCGATCCCGATGATCGCGCCGTAGGTCCGGTCGCGACCTTTGAGCTCATTTTCTGGCATTCATGGCTCTGCTCGTGCTTGCAGGATTCTCGCCCGGCCACCGGACTCATTCAATCTTATGCGATCGCTTCGGGGGTGTGCGATCCATTTGGGCCGATACGGTCCCGACCTCCCAATATTGCGTTCAATCTGCGGACGTTCGCGAATTGCGCTGCTTTTCGCCGAGGGCTGGCGGATCAGCGGGGATGTCGGCAAGACTACCGGAGAGAGCGTTCCTGCGGAGCATCGGCATGAAGACAGCGCAAAAGCCTCGCCCCAAACTGAAAGTCCGGCGTATCAACCTGGATACCGGCCGCGAGAACGTCGCTGTGATCTCGCGGCATTCACGCGCTCTCCGACCGGAGGTGTTTCGCGGTTTCAGCCGAGTCGAACTTGGAAACGGAACGAAATCGATGTTGGCGACCCTGCTCATCACCGACGACAGTTCCCTCGTCGGCAGCGAAGAGCTTGGTCTGGCCGAACCGGCATTCCGCCGGTTTGCGTGCCCGACCGGCAGTCTCATTAGTGTGACGCCGGCCCGGCCCCCCGAAAGTCTCGAAGCGGTGCGGTCGAAAATTCTCGGGCATTCGCTGGGTGCCAAAGACATAACTGCCATCATCAACGACATTGCGCATTTCCGCTATTCGGACATGGAGATTGCGGCCTTTCTCGTCGGTTCGGCCAGTTTCATGACCTCAAACGAGCTCTTGGAGCTGACACGGGCCATGGCAGATGCCGGAACGAAGCTGCGCTGGGAGCGGCCGATGGTGGTAGACAAGCATTGTATCGGCGGCATCCCGGGTAACCGAACCTCCATGGTTGTGGTGCCCATCGTTGCGGCTCATGGCCTCACCATTCCGAAGACTTCCTCGCGCGCGATTACTTCACCGGCAGGCACCGCCGATACCATGGAGGTGTTGGCGCGTGTCGACATCAATATCGAGGAAATGAGGGAGATCGTACATGCCTGCCATGGCTGCCTGGTCTGGGGTGGCCGCATGAACCTGTCTCCGGCAGACGACATCCTGATTTCGGTAGAGCGTCCGCTCGGCATCGATACGCGCGAGCAAATGGTGGCTTCGATTATGTCGAAGAAGTTGGCTGCGGGCTCAACCCACCTGCTGATCGATATCCCCTTCGGCCCGGCCGCCAAGGTCACGACAGCCATCGAAGCGATGCGCCTGCGCAAGCTTTTTGAGTTTGTGGGCGACCACTTCGGCATCGCGGTCGAGGTGGTTGCCACCGACGGGCGAGAGCCGATCGGCCGCGGAATCGGACCGGTTCTGGAGGCGCAGGACGTGATGGCCGTGCTTTCCAACGAGGTCCATGCACCGCGCGACTTGCGCGAAAAATCGCTGCGCCTGGCTGCTCACCTGCTGGAATACGATCCTGAGATCCGCGGTGGTACGGGTTACGCGCGCGCGCGCGAACTCCTAGATAGCGGAGCGGCCCTTAAGCAGATGCAGCGTATTATAGAAGCGCAGGGCCCGTCCAACTGCCAAAACGATCTTGGCTCATTGACGGTTGATATTTGTGCTGTCCGCGATGGCATTGTCGAGAATATCGATTGCCTGCGGCTCAACCGGCTTGCTCGCATGGCGGGAGCGCCGATCGAGAAGGGGGCAGGTGTCATGGTGCTGAAGAAGATCGGCGACCGTGTCGAACAAGGTGAGCCGCTCTATCGCATCTATGCCTGCGAGCATCCCGAATTTGACTTAGTCGCTGCCGCCGCCAACGCCCAGTCGGGCTACGGAATAGATGGTCAGGCACCTCTGGTCGCGGCCCCGCAATGAAGCCGATCGTTATCCAGTCCCTGCCAACGAGCTTGGTCGAGGCAGAGCTCCTCGCTGTACGATTGGGCGTGACGGCCGGCGAAATCGCCGTTCACACGTTTCCCGACGGAGAGATCCGCGTGACCGTGAAGAGCGCCCCCGCCGTCGCCATCGTCTACGCTTCGCTTGATCGTCCGAACGACAAGCTGCTCACTCTTATGCTCGCTTCCGAGGCGTATCGCCGGAGCGGCGTTCGGCGGCTGGTGCTGGTCGCGCCCTATCTTTGTTACATGCGCCAGGATGCCGCGTTTCAGCCGGGCGAAGCGATCAGCCAGAAAGTCGTTGGCGGGCTTCTAGCCAGCGCTTTCGATCGCATCGTCACAGTCGACGCGCATCTTCACCGCACGAGTGATATCCGCGAGGTGTTCCCGGGGATCGAGGCCGACAACCTGTCGGCCATGCCGGCTATTGCCGATTCACTACGCGCCACCGGGTTCGATCGAACGGCAATCGTAGTCGGGCCCGACGCGGAATCGGAGATTTGGGTGAGCGATCTCGCCGCGCGGCTGGAGCTGCCTTACATGGCGGCGCGCAAGACGCGGCTTGGTGACCGCTCGGTCGAGATCGAGTTGCCCAGCCCGCATGCAGTGGCCGGCCGCCCGGTGCTGCTCGTCGATGACCTCGTCTCCTCCGGAGGAGCCCTTGCGGTCTGCGCTCGAGTGCTCAGGGCTGCGGGCGCTACCTCCATAGATGTGCTCGTGACGCACGCTCTATTCCCGCCGGAGACGACCCACGAGCTTGCGCGCGCGGGCATCCGCTCGGTCCGTTCGACGAACAGCGTTCCGCATGCCACCAACGCAATCGCGCTCGACGGCCTGTTGGCTCAGGTGTTGGAAGGCGAGATCGAGCAGACAACACTGAGGACATCTCTCACGTGAGCATCAATCTGAAATTCTGCGGCGCCACACGAACCGTGACCGGCTCCTGCTTCATGCTCAAGACCGACGATGCCCGGATACTTATAGATTGCGGGCTGTTTCAAGGGCCCAAAACGCTGAAGTCATTGAACTACCGTTCGTTCCCATTCCGTCCTGCGGACATCGATGCGGTCCTTCTGACGCACGCTCATATCGATCATAGTGGGCTTCTACCCAAGCTGGTGCGCGAGGGCTTCACCGGCCAGATCTTTGCCACGCGTGGCACCATTGATCTGTGTTCCTATCTGCTGCCCGATGCCGGCAGCATTCAGGAGAGCGAGGTTCGAATCCTCAATTCGCGCAATACAAGACGGGGGCGACCGGAGGTGGCGCCGATCTACACCGCAGCCGATGCGATCGAAACGCTTAACGCCTTCCGGCCGATCGACTACGAAATCTGGATCAGCGTTAGACCCGGCATACGCGCGCGCTTCTGGAATGCTGGACATTTGCTGGGGTCGGCTTCAATCGAGATTGAATGTGCGAACAAGGGGGAAGATAAACCGTTGCGGATCCTCGTGTCGGGCGACATCGGGCCGGACGCCAAGCTTCTGCAACCCGATCCGCATGCGCCAGCGGACTTTGACTACGTGATCGTGGAATCGACATATGGCGATTCAGACCGTCCGGCAACTACCGAAACGGCACGTCGTCAAAGGCTTGCCAGCGAGGTTCGTGATGCGGTCGCTGCTGGTGGCGTACTGCTCATCCCCGCCTTTGCCGTCGAGCGCACGCAAGAGCTGCTCGTCGATCTCATCGACCTCATGGAGCGCGGCGAGGCGCCGTCCGTCCCGGTGTTCCTCGATTCTCCGCTGGCGATACGTGCGACGGAGGTCTTCCGGCAGCATTCTGAAAGTCTAAACCCCGATATCGATCTCGACCGAGTAATGCGGTCTCCATACCTGCGTTTCACGGAAACCGTCGACGAAAGCAAGGCAATCTCAAGACTCTCGGGCGGGCACATTATCATTGCCGGCAGCGGCATGTGTGACGCCGGGCGTATCCGCCATCACCTGCGCCGCTGGCTATGGCATACGGCCGCCACGGTTCTGCTGGTCGGCTTTCAAGCACAAGGCACGCTCGGGCGATTCCTAGCAGACGGGGTGAAGGCGGTTCGCATTTTTGGCGAAGAAATCAAGGTTGCGGCACGGATTAGTCGTCTTGACGAATATTCCGGGCATGCAGATGGGCCCGAATTGGCGCGCTGGATCGCCGCGCGCCGGCCCATTCGCCGTGGATTGTTTCTGGTACATGGGGAGGAACTCGCGATGCAGGGCTTATCGGCCCGGATTGCAGAGCGCATCCTGCCAGAGGCGCGACTATTCGCCCCGATTCTGGATGACGTTTACGAGCTTTCGTCCCCGTCGCCGACGCCGATAGATGTCGATTACCGGCGCCGACTTGCGCCAGAGGCGGTGGTTTCGCTCGATTGGCACAACGAGATGTCGGAGCTCATTCTCGACATCAACGCCCGCATCGACGCCGCAGCTGATGATCGCGCGCGCGGCGTCATCATTCGCAGGTTGCGACGTGCGCTCGACGATGAATAGGGCCGACTCCATGCGATAGCAACAAGGCATCCAACGGGTCTTCCGTAAAGCACTGAATTGCTACGACAATGTGGTTTGGGGGCCACCCTGCCCCTGGGCACCATTTTCCAAGTTTTCGTCTTCCGACGGCTTCTGCGCACCAGGGTTCTGCGCATGCTGCCCCATCAGGCTTCCACGGGCTGCGCCGACGATGCAATTCGCTCGGCGCTGCAGGCTGCAGCGGTCAAAACACGCCGAGCTGCTGCGCAATCAGATCGTGGTCGCGCTTCACCGCTTCCGCGGATCCGTCGAAGGCGACGCGCCCTGTATTGATGATCACAACCTCATCCGCGAGTTCAAGCGTGAGCTTGATATTCTGCTCGACCAGGACGATCGACAGCCCTTCGGACTTCAGCAGCGCAATGGTGCGGCCGACCTCGGCGACGATCTGCGGCGCCAGTCCTTCCGACGGCTCGTCCATCAAAAGCACGCGCGGATTGCCCATCAGCGCGCGCGCGATCGCCAGCATCTGCTGTTCGCCGCCGGACAGGGAGCCGGCAATCTGCTGCTGGCGTTCCCGCAGCCGCGGGAACAGGTCGTAGACGCGCTCGAAGGTCCAGGCCGGGCGGCCGTCGCTGCGCTTCCGGCGCTGTTCGGCGACGCTGAGGTTTTCGCGAACGGTCAGCGATTTGAATACGCGCCGGCCCTGCGGAACGAGGCCGATACCCCGGTGCGCAATGGTTTCGGAGGCCAGCCCCGCGATCTCTTCGCCGAACAGCGTGATCGAACCGCGCCGCGGCTTCAGGAAGCCCATGATCGACGACATGCAAGTGGTCTTGCCAGCGCCATTGCGGCCAAGCAGGCCAAGCAAATGACCCTCTTTCAGCGCAAAGCTGACGCCGTGCAGCACGTGACTATTGCCGTAATAGGCGTCGATCCCCGAGATCGCGAGCGCCTGTGCGGCCGGATCAGTCGCCAAGATAGACCTCCCGCGTGCGCGGATCGGCCACTACCTCGGCGCGGCTGCCTTCCACAATCACCTCGCCGTAATGCAAAAGCGTGATGCGCTCGGCGAATTCCAGCGCCGTATCCATGTCGTGTTCGATCATGACGATGGTAACGTCGCGCGGGATGGTCTTCAGCAGCGCACTCAGCGGCTTGCGTTCCTCCTGCGACAATCCCGCCAGCGGTTCGTCGAGCAGCAGCACCTTCGGCTTCTGCGCCAGCGCCATGGCGAATTCGAGCCGTCGCAATTCGCCGTACGATGTTTCCGCCACGATCCGCTCGGCGCTGCCGTCGAGTCCGACCTGGGCCAGCGCCGCGTGAGCGGCCTCCGTCATTGCCGTCCGCGCCGACAGCACCGTCCAGGGATTCCAGCGGACCGGATCGAGCCCCAGCAGCGCGAGCTTGACGTTGTGCAGGAGTGTTTCCTTCGGGAACAGGGTCAGTATCTGATAGGTGCGGGCGAGACCGAGATGCACGCGCTTCTCCGTCGGGATGCCCAACAATTCATGCCCAAACAGTTTCACCGATCCGGTATCGGCGGTGAGATCGCCGGTGATGAGATTGAAGAGCGTTGTCTTGCCGGCACCGTTCGGTCCGATGATCAGGCGGCGTTCGCCGGGCATGACCTTCAGCGAAACATTCCGGGTCGCGGGCAGGCCGCCGAACCGCTTGTTCAGACCGTCGATGGCGAGCGCGGGCGTCATTCGGCGGGCTCCGCGGCGGGCGCCGGCGTCTTTGGTTTGTTGCGGTTGGCGAAGCGCAGCCACAACGCGCGGAAGCCCGGCACCAGGCCGAGCGGCATGAAGATGATGACCGCGATGAAAATAGCTCCGAGCAGCGTGTTCCAGCGCTCGACATAGGTCGAGGCGACATTCTTGATCAGCGTGATGATGATCGCGCCGACGATCGGGCCGGTCAGCGAGGAGGCACCGCCGAGGATCGACATCAGCAGGATTTCGGCGGATTGCTGCAGTGTTAAGGCATGCGGCGACAGGAACACGTTGTAATATACGAACATCAACCCACCGACCGATCCCCAGAAGCCGGCGATCACGAAGGTCAACCACTGCACCATCCACACATTGTGACCAAGCATGCGCATGCGGCGCGGCTGGTCGCGCGTGCCCATCAGGCTTGCGCCGAACGGCGAGCGGGCGAAGCGCCACATGCCGAACAGCGCGAATGCAAATACGATCAGCGTGAAGTAATAGAAGGCCGACGCGCCGGTAATGTCGAAGCCGAAGGGCTGTGGGCGCGCGGGTAAGCTGATGCCGTTGTCGCCGCCGGTCAGCGTATTCGCACGATAGGCGATGCCCCAGACGATCTGGCCCAGCGCCAGCGTGATCATCAGGAAGCCAAGCCCCGGCGCGCGCAGCGACAGCATGCCGAATATCCCCGCGGTTATTGTGGAGAAGGCCAGAGCGGAAATCGCGGCGAACACCGGATTCCAGCCGGCGACCGTGAGCAGGATGCCGGTATACCCGGCGACGCCGATATAGGCGGCGTGGCCGAGCGACACCATGCCGCCAAAGCCGAGCATCAGGTTTAGGCTCAGCGCCAGGATCGCGAAGATCAGGCACTGGCTCGCCATGTTGATATAGAATTCGTGCGTGATGATGCGCGGCAGCGCGATCAGCAGAATGGCCGCAATCACGAGTGCGATGAGATTGCTGCGGCTCACATCTGCACCCGTCCGAACAGGCCTTGCGGCAGAAACACCAGCACCAGCACCATTGGTAGGAACAGCACGAAATACGCGAGGTCCGGCACCAGCGCGATGCCGAAATTGTAGAGAAAGCCGACGACGAAACTGCCGACGAAGGCGCCGAGCAGCGAACCCGCGCCGCCCAGGATCACCACGATCAGCGCCAACGGCAGCATGTCGGCATCAAGGCCGGGATACGCATTGAGGATCGGGCCGCCGAGTACGCCGCCGGTGCCGGCCAGCGCCGCGCCCAGGAGGAACACCATGGTGAACAGCCGGCCGACCGGAATACCGACGCCGCGCGCCATCTCCATGTCGTCGACACCGGCGCGGATCATCGCGCCGATCCGCGTGCGCTCCATCAGGATGTAAAGTCCGACTGCCGCGACGAGCGCGAGACCCAGCACGACCAGCCGGTAGGTCGGGAAGGCGAGACCAAAATAACGCAGCGGCGGACGGAATTCCGCGGGTGCCGGCAATGGCATCGGATCGCCGGTCCAGATCAGGAGACAGAGATCGGCGATGATGAAGGACAGTCCGAGCGTGACCAGAACCTGTCCCTGAGCGTTGCCCGGCAACTGACGCAGGACGAAGCGCTCGAGGATAATGCCGACCAGGCCGACGCCAAGGCCCGCACCGATCGCCGCGAGCCAGAAATTGAATTTCAGTGCCAGCAGCGTGTAGCCGAAATAGGCGCCAAGCATGAAGAACGCCCCATGCGCCAGATTTGGGATGCGCATCAGCCCGAAGATCAGCGAAAAGCCGGATGACAGCAGGAACAGGAGGCCGCCGAACGCGACCGAGTTCAGCGTTTGGATGATCCAGAATTGCATTGCGTGAAACGGTCCCCGGGACTCCTTCACCTCTTCCCGCGTGCGGGGAGAGGTCGACCGCCTAAGGCGAGCGGGTGAGGGGGATGCGCCGCAACGCAAGTCTTGGAGGACGCCCCTCACCGGGGGGGGGGCGGGCCGGGGCGGCCCCCCCCCCCCCCCCGCC
>JAEZBA010000297.1 GCA_023430245.1 Pseudomonadota bacterium | reverse complement strand
GCTCCAATACTGAGCAATAACGGTCGCCGGCCGGGCGGCTCGCGACGTGCGAAATCGGCCGCTCATTTTTTAGGTCGATCTTGTTGGCCGTGGCGCCAGATTGCTGCAGATCTTTCGGCTCCGGTGTGATTTCGGGCAGCGGCGGCGCCAAGCGCGGCAACGGTCGAAGCGAACCCAGATATTCCGAGTTTCGCGCTTACGCGATCTGCGTCAGTACTCGACCCGATCGGGATCGGTCGAGCGGGGATGCTTCCGGCG
This sequence comes from Pseudomonadota bacterium, assembly GCA_023430245.1. Taxonomy (GTDB): domain Bacteria; phylum Pseudomonadota; class Alphaproteobacteria; order Rhizobiales; family Xanthobacteraceae; genus Pseudorhodoplanes. The sequence continues at coordinate 6,733 of JAEZBA010000297.1, read as the reverse complement.
CTGCTCGTGCGCCGCACCGGCGTGCTTGCCCAATTCCCACCCGATCGCCTTCAGGTTGGCTGCGCTGTCGGCCATCGTCTAAAGATCGACTTCGATCTCGCTGCCAGGCTGCGCAGCCCGTGAGCAGCACAGGATCATTCGCTGTTCACGTTCTTTCTTGCTCAGGACGTGATCGCGATGTTCGACATCGCCGGACAGGACCTTGACGGCGCAAACGCCGCAGATTCCGTCGGAGCATTTCGTATCCACGACGATGCCCATTTCTGCGAGCACGTCGGTCGCCCGCTTGTCGGCGGGAACGTCGATCTGCTTGCCGCTGCGCGCCAGCTTCAGCGTGAACGGCTCGTTCACATAATCCGGTGGCTCGGGAACGGTAAAATATTCGCGGTGCAAGGCCTCCTCCGGCCACCCCTTGGCCTCGGCGATTGCGAACAGCCCGTCCATGTATCGGGGCGATCCGCATGTATAGAGATGGAAACCATCCTGATAGCGCGGAAGTAGGTTATCGAAGTCGGCCCGCGCACCTTCGTCTTTCATGTGCAGCCGCACGCGATTGTGCCACGACACCTGCGACAGGTCAGACATGAACGCGGCTGACGGACGGCTGCGGGCGCTGTAATGCAGTTCGAAATCGCGGCCCAATTCATGAAGCCGATGCGCCATGGTGAGCATCGGCGTAATGCCGATGCCGCCGGCGAACAAAAACGACTTTGTCGCGTCCTCGTGTAGGGGGAAGTGATTGCGCGGCGGCGAAATGAAAACGCGTCGGCCCTCGCGGAACGCGCGCAGCATCAGCATCGAGCCACCGCGGCCTTGCGGCTCGCGCTGGACGCCGAGCACATATTTGGAATTATCAGCGGGATTGCCGGCCAGGCTGTATTGCCGCAGATATTCCGGTGCGATCACAACGTCCACATGCGCGCCGGCGTCGAACTTCGGTAGCTCGCCGCCATTGGCTGCGACGAATTCGAAACGGGCGACATCGTCGGCCATGTCCTCACGACGCTTCAGGATCACCGGAAAGACCGGCGGCGGTCCGTCAGGAATCTTGAACTGGGGTACCAGGTCAGCGGTTTCGCCGCGCGCGATGCGGGCCTTGTGCTCGTCGGGCGACAGCATCGAACGATAGCGTTCGATACCCGCCTCGCGGTTGACCGGGAACGGCACCGGATAGGGCGGCGGCATCACGTCGGCCGGATAAACTGCGAGTGTCTGGTCCTCATATTTGAGGTCGAGTTCGCGATTGAGACCACGCGCATGCGTCGCCTTGGCGCGCTTGTGCTGCCCGGTGGCGCGATCGAGATCGATATCCCACCACCATTTCTTGACTGGATTGATGCCGCCGCGACCGAGCCGATCGTCCAGCCAGGCAATCCACCGCGCGGCGCCCGGAAAGCGCATCGCCACCCAGCGGAACGCCGCTTCGGAAAACAGCCCTTCGAGATTCCACGGACAGGTTTTCATGCAGCGGCCGCACATCGCGCCGCCCTGGTTGGTGATCCGGTAGCGTGCGCATTTTTCCGCGTCCGACTTCCAGATCTCGTAGCCGTTGTACATCAACTTCGGTCCGGCGGTGATGGCACCGGACGGACATTCGCGCGCGCATTTGTTGCAGTTGTTACAGAAGGTCTGCAGTCCGAAATCGAGCGGCTTGTCGTAGGTGAAGGGCAAATCGGTGGTAACGATGCCCGATTTGAGCCTCGGACCGAGATAGGGGTTGAGGATCACCTCGCCGATGCGCGAGACTTCGCCAAGTCCCGACAGCAGCAGCAGCGGTGGCTGCAGCACGTCGCCATCCAGCACGGTGTGCACGCGCGCCGAATAGCCAAGCCTGCGGATCTGCTCGGCAATCACCCCACCCAGAAGCGAGAAGCGCAGATAGGCGCGCATGCTTTGCGCAACCGAAATCCAGTCGTCGCCGCTCGCGCCCTCGAAGGTTTCGTGCCCCTGGTCGTAGAGCATCGAAATTGCGTTCTTGTGATAGGGCTTCATCACATTGCCGGCGGCGTCGTGGCTGTAATAGGCCCATTCCGGACAGCGCGAGAGGCCGACCGCATCGGTTGCCATGTAATAGGAGGCGGCCTTCACATTCGCGGCGTTGCGGGCAGGATCGGACACCGAGGGCGAGACCGGCCCGCGCGCATCGCCGAATTGCAGCAGCAGCAACGCGCCCAGCGCGCGACGGGCGCAGGCGCCGATCGCAGATTTCTGCACGTAAAATCCGCCCTTGGCGTTGTTCTGCATCTCCTTGCCCATGTCGCCGAACACGGCACGGGCGAAGAAGTCGGCGCGCTTGGGGAAGCGCGGCACGCGCGGCTCGTCGATGAACGTCGTGGTTTCGTCGCGCCGCTTCAGTTTTTCGAACGGATAGGCGCCGAGATGGAACGGACGCTTACGATAGGGCACGTTGTTGAAGGCATTCTTGGAGGTGCCCTTGCCGAGCCACCAAGCCGGACCATGGCTTCTCAGCTTGTCAGCAATTTCCTGTGCGGCAAGCGGCAGATCGGGTTGCAGCGCGAGGGTCGTGGTGACGGCGGCAAGCCCGAAGCGGCGTCCGACATAGGGATTTTCGATCGCCTCGCCATCTGCGGTCACACGCGCAAGTCCGGCCGAGACCGCGAGTCTGTTCAGGTCGACGTCGCTGCTCGTCACCGTATGCGCGCGGGCCTCATAGCCGAGCAGGCGGATATAGCTCGACAACAGGATCGCGGTATTGGCCGCGAGCAGGCCGGCGCGCTGGGGCTGGCTGTCCATGAACCAGTCGGTGCCGGGTTCGGACGGTGTCGGATCGCGGGTATATTCGACCAGGAAGACCAGCGCATGGCTGTGGTGCGGGATCGGCCCGAGCGTCTTGCGTGCGGACTCAAGGACGTCGGCATAGATGACGTCGATGCCGGCGGCGAAGCTCTTGGGCTGACCTTTCTCCAGTTCAGCCACCAGGACCGGAAGGCTTGGATTTCGGATCGGCGTCTCGAGCAGAGCCGCTTGCGGCAACGCAGCGACGCCGACCATGGTCGCGTCGTAATAATAGCCGGCCGCCTTCAGATGGTTGGAGCGCTCTTGCGGGTCATCGGGAATCTCCGCGGCAATCGGCGTGACTGCGCCGTCCCGCACCACGTCGAACATGCCGATATAGCGCGTCATCGCGTTGACCAGCGATTCCGGATTGTCCGGTTCGTCGAACGAGACTGGCGCCATCTTTGGAACCGCGGCAAGGTCGGCCTGGGCCGATGACCGGCGCAGCCGCTCCAGCGGGTAGGGGCCAAGATGAACCGGACGGTTCTTGTACGAGAACAGCTTCATTGTTGCGGCTTGAATCCAGATGCTTTGACCGCCGGCGCCCAGCGAGCACTGTCCGCATCGCGGAACCCGGCTAGTTCTTCGGGGCTGGACGTTCGAGGGACAATGTTCAATTTCAGGATCTTCTCTTTGGTTGCGGGGTCGGAGAGGCTGTCGACGACGATCTTGTTGAGCCGCTTGACGGTCTCGGCAGGCGTATTGGCGGGTGCATAGACCGCGTACCAGCCTTGTCCCTGGGCGTTGATGCCAGCTTCCTTCATCGTGGGCACGTCCGGCAGGAGCGGCGACCGGGTGTCGCCGGATGTCGCCAGCACCCTCGCCTTGCCGCCGCGATGCAGTTCCAGCGCATCGCCCAGTGGGATCACGGCTATTGGGATCTGACCACCGAGAAGGTCGGCCATGACCGCTCCGGAGCCGCGATAGCTGACATGCTTGAGATCGAGGCCGGTATCGGTTGCGATCATGACTCCCAAGAAGTGGCCCAGGCCGCCCGCACCGGGCGAACCGTAATTGGCCTGCGATGGGTTAGCCCTCGCCCAGGCGATCAGGTCCTTGACCGACTTGATGTCGTTCTTCGACGAGACCACGAGCGCGACATCGAAGGTTGCCGCGAGCGAGACCGGCGTCAGATCGCGCACCGGATCGTATTCGAGGTTGGGATAGGAGTGCGGATAGATCGCCACCGGCGGGTTTGGAATAAACAGCAAGGTCGTTCCGTCGGGCTCCGCTGCCACCACGGCTTTGACGCCGATCCGGCCGGCCGCACCCGTTCGGTTATCGACGATTACCGGCACTGACAGCCCAGTGCTCAGCTTCTCGGCCACGATTCGGGCCAAGGTGTCGCCACCACTTCCGGCGGCAAAGGGATAGATCAAGCGCACCGCGTTTTGCGATTGGGCGCGGGCATCGAAGCCGATCGCGGAACCGATCGCGGCCACACTGGCACCAATGAATAGTCGACGATTCAGTAACTTGCCTTGCATGGCGGAGCCTCCCGGAGCGGTGTCATTCCGACGGTCGAGCCGACGGTTGGACCCATTCTGAGGTTCACAAGCCCTCGAAAAAAGCTTAATAGACCAGTGGTCCACCAGGCGGACCAAAAGCCGGAACGCGTCGAAACTGGACTGAAGGTGGTGATGGCTGCGGCCCGTGCCTCTCAGACTGTACATGCGCTAGAGCGAGGGCTGTTGCTTCTTGCCGCGATCAATGAAGCGGGGCCCGCAAGCCTTGCCGTCCTTGTTGACGCGACTGGGCTGCCTAAGGCCACCGTCGTGCGGTTGCTACATACGCTGCGACACGCAGGCTACATCGAACGAGCTGCAAATGCCGGTTACCGGTTGTCACCGCGGGTCCGGGATCTTTTCAGCTCGGTCGATCGGGAAAGTGCGCCCACTCAGACAATCCGACGTCTCCTCAACGACTTCGCGACCGTGGTGAAATGGCCGGCGGAGTTCATGGTTCGAGAAGGCGCGACGATGGTGATTGAAGTCTCCAATCGTGACAGCGCTCCGATCAATCTGCGGAGGTTCGAGCATATACGCTTTCCGCTTTTGTATTCCGCTTCCGGTATTGCGCTCCTGGCGTGGTCGAAGCCGAGGCAGCGAGAAGAGATCGTCCGCTCCGCGCTGTTGCAGGAAAAAGTTTCGGAGCGAGACGCTGTGGTGCGGACGGCCAGGCGCGAAATCGCCGAAGCGCTTGGGCGCGGCTATGCTGTCCATGACTACAACACGCCGATCGAGGGGACGCGCGCGATTGCGGTACCGGTCTATTCGGGCGACACGGCCGTGGCTGCGATGGTGCTGATCTATCTGCGCGACGCCTTGCCACAGGGCCAGGTGGACAATGTTCTGGTGCCGCGGCTGCGGGAGGTCTCGGCCAAGATCAGCCTGCAATATTCCGGTGCGCAAAAATAGGATCGCAGGCGCCCTGGCATGTCACGAAGCTGGCAAGCCTCGGCCCGCCTCAGCGTGTTGCGTAATCCAGCTTCCGCCGCACAATCTCGCGGTCGGCGATGAGGCGCGCGTAGAGCGCCTCAAACTCGTGCAGCAAGTCCATGGCAGAGGAGGCGTCGCGATCGTCGCGCAGCAGATCAGCGACGATCTCGCGTTGCCGCGTCAAATCCTCCTCAACGAGCGCGATGTGACGCTCGAGCTGTTGCGACTGGCCGAGGAGCGACGCGCGATCCATGGCTGAAGTCTAACATTGTGTGCGAGCGGCGGAAGCCCCCCTTGGGTGCTTCCGGTCGTCGCGATCTCCTACCGGGCGGATGAGGTGATCGGGCTCTGCGCCGGCGCTGACGCGCGCGCGCCGGCGGGCGAGGGCGTCACGGCGCGAGGGTCAAGATTGAGCATCGGCACCGCGCCGCCAGGCAGCATCGTCACCGGCAGCTTGCCATCCCATTTCTCGGCCTGAACCAGGTTCACGAGATTCGGATTGTCGCCCAACGCAGCACCACGGGCGCGGATCGCCGCGGCCTCCGCCTCGCCGCGCAGGCGGATCGCCTCGGCCTCGGCCTGGGCGCGCTGGCGTACGGCATTGGCTTCGGCCGTCGCCTTCGTGACGACGATCTCGGCCTGCACCTTCTCGCGCTCGGCATTCTGCCGCAGACGCTGCACTTCGACTTCGGCCAGCATGCGCTGTTCGATCGACTTTTCATACTCGTTGCTAAAATCGAGATTCTCGATCTGCACGGATTCGATCACCACCGGTCCCTCGGCATGCTTGAGCACGGCAGCCATCACCTCGGCGTTCAGCCGGCCGCGTTCCTGGATCGCGGTCACGGCATTGAACTGACCGAATACGATCTTCGATTGCGACTGCACCGTCGGAAGCAGAATGCGGTCCGCATAGCCACGCAGGCTGCCGAATTGGGAATAAAGATCGTCGACCTTGTCTTCGGTAGCGCGGAAGTTGACCGAAATCAGCAGGTCGGCAGGCTGCTGGTCGCGGCTGTAGGAGTTCACCTTGTCGAACTGCACACGCTGGGTTTCCAGCGAGATTTTCACGATCGAATCGATGAACGGAATCTTGAATCCCAGACCGGGCGTAGCGGTGCCGATCAGCTTGCCGTTGCGCAGGATGACGCCGCGTTCGCGCTGATCGATAGTGTACCAGCTGCCGAGTACGATCGACAGGCCAAGCACGAACAGGATTGCGACGCCGACGATCACGAGCACGCTGCGGCCGCGGCCGCCACCGCTGCCCCCGCCGGTCGCGGCGGATGTCGCCTGTGTCAGGATCTTGGACATGATTTTTCCCCTCTGTTTGGCCGCGGCACAAGGCTGGTGGCGTGCCTGCGCCATATGGATCGGACAATGATGCTCGGCATTTGTCGCAAGCCAGTCCCATCCGGTTCACGGCGGGACAGATTTTGGGCAGGAGATTACCAAGAATTTGACGACCGCGCGCCACTCGCGCCCACGAAAAATGCCGG
>JAEZBA010000269.1 GCA_023430245.1 Pseudomonadota bacterium | reverse complement strand
CCTCGGCGGTTTCGATGGCATGGTCGGCGCAATTGCGGACCATGTGCATCAGCGGGTCCTTGATCACGTCGAGGATCTGCCGGTCGAGCTCGGTCTCCGCACCCTCGGAGACGAGCTCGATGCGCTTGCCGAGTTCGGCGCCGAGGTCGCGCACGACGCGGGGCAGCTTCGACCAGGCGTTGCCGATCGGCTGCATGCGCGTCTTCATGACGCCTTCCTGCAATTCGGCGGTGACATGCGAGAGCCGCTGCAGCGGCAGCTTGAACTCCGTCTCGGTCTGGCGCCGCGCCAGTTCCATCAACTGGTTGCGGGTCAACACCAGCTCCGAGACCATGGTCATCAGATGTTCGAGCGTGTCGACATTGACCCGGATTGACGGGCTCGCGGACTTGGCGTCCGCCCGCTCGGCGGTCTTGCCCGCGCCGGCTGGAACGGGCTTTGCCGATATGCTCGCGGCTGGCACGGGACCGGGCGTTTCGCGAAACGCGGATTCAAGTTCGTCGACTGTGGCTTCGCCTGGCTTCAACGCGCGCGACAGCACCGGGTGGTGGAGCGACCCCGAAGCGGGAGACGTCACTCGCGGCACCGTATACGCCATGGCATCAAGCCGGACGATCAGATCGTCGTCGGTTCCATCGGGTTCGATCTGACGCCGCTCGAGCGCCTCAAGGATTTCCTTGATCCGGTCGAGAGTCGCAAGGATCAAAGAAACTGCGCCCTCCGTCACCGGCAGCCCGTCACGAAACCGCCCCATCAGATTCTCTGCGGCGTGCGCGAGTGTCGCAAGCCGCGGTAGATTCAGAAACCCGCAGGTCCCCTTGATGGTGTGAACGAGGCGGAAAATATTGGCGAGAATGTCGGCGTTGTTCGGCTCCTGCTCAAAACGGACGAGCTCGGAATCGACCATATCGAGACTCTCATGGGTCTCGGTCAGAAAATCCCGCAACAACTCGTCCATGGCAAAAGACTCTCCGCGCCGGAATTTTCCGGCGGCGCACCACTCCGTCCATGGTAGTGTGTTGGTAACCGTTTAATATTGCGTAAGGGGAAGGCAGTAGATCGTCGGCTTAACCCGCGGTTAACCTCGCCGATTCAGATCGCCGTCTTACGCAGTCCAACCCTATCGGGCCGCGACGACGATCGCTTCGCCTTCGCTCACGGCTGCAACGGTCAATCCGCAGTCCTTTGCAAGCAGGCTGGTGTAATAAGGCTGCACCGCATGCGCATCGACGGTGCCGCCATGCGCGCCTCCGGCGAGCAATTCCGGCACCGCCTGCGGCACCTTGGCATAGCCTCCGCTGGCGGCGATCCGGAAAGCCATCGTCTCGCCCTCGCCTACCGGATCGACAACAATCTGGCCGCCGCGCGGGATCGACTGCCCGGCAATTAGCAGCATGTTGAGCAGAAGCTTGACGCGATTCTTGGGGAGCAGGAGGCGCGGTAGATTCCAGGTGATCTTGGTCTTGTCGTCCTCGAGAAAAGCGCGCGCCACCTTTTCCGCATCGCCGATATCGATCTGCGCACCCGCAGACCCGGCGGCGCCAAAGGCCAGCCGGCAGAATTGCAGCTTCGCCGAGGCCTGACGCACACTTTTCTTGATCAGGTCCATGGCGAAAGCCTTGGTTTCCGGATCGTTGTCGTCCTCCATCACTTCGAGGCCATTGACTATCGCGCCGACAGGGCTGATCAGGTCGTGGCAAACGCGCGAGCACAGCAGAGCAGCCAGATCCAATGCCCCGACATGAATGCCGGACGCAGAGTTTTGATCGTCCAATGTATGAGCAGCAGACGCTTGAGCAACAGAGTTGGCGGACATGAATCTGGCTCCGGTCAAGGCGGCGGCGGAACGCGAATCACTCGATCCGAGCGCGAACGACCGCTTGATACACCGCGCGCGCCGGTGCGCCAAGCCGCCTATAGCTGCACCATTCGCTGAGGAACAATCCAATGACGCGTGATTTTGCAGATCCGTCGCTACTCGATGCATTGACGCAGATTGCATCCGAAGCCGGCCACGCGATCATGCGCGTGCGGCAGGCCGGCGCCACGATCCGCACCAAAGCCGACGCGAGCCCCGTCACCGAGGCGGACGAGGCGGCGGAGGCGATCATTCTCGACGGGCTTGCGCGAACATTGCCGGGCATCGTGGTGGTGTCGGAGGAGGCGGCATCTGAGGGCTCACTGCCCGAATTGTCGGATACCTTCATTCTGGTCGATCCGCTCGACGGCACACGAGAGTTCATCGACGGTCGCGACGAGTTCACCGTCAATATCGCGATCGTGCGGAACGGCCGGCCGATTAGCGGCATTGTCGGCGCGCCTGCCCTGAATGCGATCTGGCGCGGGGCAATTGGCGCAGGATCCGAACGGCTGCGCTTGCAGCCCGGTGCCGCACCAAAAGACGCGACCGAGCGCATCGCCTTGCGCACCCGAGCCCATCAGGGAGGTCCCTGGCGCGCGATGGTGAGCCGCTCGCATCTCGATCCCAAGACCGAGGAATGGCTGACCCGGTTTGCCGAAGTAAGCCGCATGGATTGTGGGTCGTCGGTGAAATTCTGCCGGATCGCCGAGGGCCAGGCCGATGTCTATCCAAGGCTCGGGCGCACATCGGAATGGGATATCGCCGCCGGCGACGCGGTTCTGAGCGCGGCCGGCGGTGCCGTCGTCTCACTCGACGGCGCGCTGGTGCGCTACGGGCAACTCGCACGCGAACTCAAGGTGCCGTCCTTCGTCGCCTGGTGCGATCCGGGGGACGCGGCAAAATACGGCTGATTACGGCGCGAGCGTCAGGCTCACGTGGGGCCAGTTCACGTCCGCCTGCTGTACCATCTGGGCGGGATCGGCGTCGAATTGCCGGCGGGCATCGTCGGAATAGAACAGAAACAGACGGCCGTTGTGGATCGCCCAGACATCGGGGTGTCCGGCGCGCGCGACATTGCCCGCGATCGCGACCGGATCGTGCCCGCCATATTGCGGCATGTAGACCCGCGGGTCCTTGGCAAAGGCGGCGCGGTTCCCCTCGTTGTGGAAGCGCCAGGCGGCACCCGCATATGTCAGTTCGAGGTTGGGCTGCCCCATTCTTGCGGCACCGTCGGTGAAATAGGCAACCGGATCGTACCCGTAGATCGCCAGCCCGGAATTGGGGTCCACGACGATCCGCTCGGTCGTGGCGGCGTGTCCCGGCTGCCACAGCAAGATCGCCGGCGGCACCGACAAAACCAGCCAGAGCAGCACTGCGCCCAGGCAGCGGCGTTGACGGCGCAGTGTTGTCATGATTCGGTCTAACAAGTGTTCCGATTCGGATGCCCATTAGCTGACAGCATCCGCGTGAGTAACCGGTTAACCCACGCACCGAACCTATTCCTTATGGAGCACAAGATGCGTTCGCTGATCCGCCTTCTGGCTGTCGCGGCTTGCCTCGCCTGCGCGCAGGGACAGCCGGCATTGGCACAGCAGCCGCAACCCGTGCCTCAGCAGCAGCAACCTCAGGGGCAGCCGCAATATTCCTCCAACGAAATCCTGGATAACGGGCACAAATTCTTTGGCACGGTGTCGCGCGGGCTGGCTCAGGTCGTCGAAAAGGCCTTCAGCCAGTTTGGGCAGCCGAATGGCTATATCCTGGGCGAGGAGGCCGGCGGCGCTTTCGTGGCCGGGCTGCGCTACGGCGAGGGCACGCTCTACACCAAGAATGCCGGCGACCTGCGGGTCTTCTGGCAGGGCCCCTCGATCGGCTTCGACGCCGGCGGCGAAGGAGCCCGCACCATGATGCTGGTCTACAACCTGCCCGCGACCGAGACCATCTACAACCGCTTCGGCGGGATTGACGGCTCGGCCTATTTTATCGGCGGCTTCGGCATGACCGCACTCGGTGCCGGCAACGTCGTGGTGGTGCCGATCCGGGCGGGAATCGGGCTGCGCCTCGGCGCCAATATCGGCTATCTGAAGTTCACCCCCAAGGCGACCTGGAATCCGTTCTAAGTGTTGTGACAAAACGGAATTTCCTTCCCCGCCGGGCGTGCGCCGGTTTAGGTTAATCGGGAGAGGCGCTGGCGGGCGGCGGCGCTCTCGGGGCACGGTTCCGTCACGCCATCCGCTTTGATTCGCCCGTCGGTTGGAGTTTCCGTCATGATCGAGCCGGCCATGTATTTGGGCATCGGCTTCCTGGTGGCCAGCCTGTTCGGGCTCATTTTCATTCCCTTGGTTCACGCGCGCGCGGTGCGCTTGACGATGCGCCGGATGGAAGCAGCGACGCCGCTCTCGATGGCGGAAATTCAGGCCGACAAAGACCAGCTGCGCGCCGAGTTTGCGATGTCGACGCGGCGGCTCGAGATGAGTGTCGAGCAGTTGAAGGCGAAGAGCACCAGTCAGCTGGCAGAACTCGGCAAGAAGAACGATGCCATCAACCGGCTGAAGCTGGAACTCGGCGAAAAATCCGCGACCATTTTCGCGTTGGAAGCGCGCGAAAAGGCGTTGAAGGATCAGATGAAGGCGACGGAAGACGAATTGTCTGTCAAGACGCTCGGCCTGCACGAAACCGAGCGCAGCCTGTCGGACAAGCAAGCCGAGATGACCCGGCTGTCCGCTGATCTGGGCGATCGTACCGCCACCACTGAAGCCCAGCGTGTCGAACTGATCTCCCTCAAGACACAGATCGAAGCGCTGAAAATCCGCATCGGCGATTACGAACGCGATATCAAGAAAACCGAAGATCGCCTCGACAAGGAGCGCGAGGAGGTCGCAACCGCCACTCTCAACCTCAGCGAGGAACGTGGCAAGGTCGAGAATCTCAGCAAGCGCGTCGCCGAGCTGGAGCAACAACTCGGGGCGCAAACCGCCGAAGCCGAGGCGCTCGGCAAGCGCGTCGCAGAACTCGATGACCGCGTCGTCGATCAGGGGCGCCTGCTGGCGGAGCGCGACTATGAATGCGACCGTCTGCGCACCGAACTCGAGAACGCGCGCCGGACCGGCTTCCACCTGCGCGAGGAACTCAATTCGGCCAGCGCCCAGCACCGCGAGCTGATCCAGAACCTGACCGCGGAGAAAGAGGTGCTACAGAAGGAGTTCGAGCGGGCCAATGGCGAACGGGCCAAGCTGCAGAGCGAACTCGCCGCAATGAAGCGCGAAGCCGAATCGAGCTGGGCCGCGGAGCGGGTGGAAAACGCGCTGCTGCGCGAACGCATCAACGACGTCGCCGCCGAGGTGGCGAAGCTCGCAGTTACGCTGGAGGGACCGAACTCTCCGATCGAAGCGATACTTGCCAAGGCGCCGAGCGCAGCACCCGCCCCGCTCAAGGTCGCCAACGGTCCGGTGCTGGTCGCAACCGACGTCACCGCCGACACCGAGAAAGGCAGTCTTGCCGATCGCATGCGCGCCCTGCAAAACCGCGCGTCGCGCCTGTCCACCTCCTCCTGATCACGACTTGCGCTTGCTGGCTCCGCAAAAGCTTGAGACCAAACCCGGGCGCGGATGGCGCGCCGGAGTATCCGGAATGATGGCGCGTCCGAACAGGAGCATCTCGACGACGCCCGCAATGCTGTGCGGCCTGTTCGCCATTGCGCTGGCGGCCCTGGTCGCAGCGGCGCTCTGGCCTGCGGATGCGCGGGCCGAGCATCCCGAAATCGCCAAGCGCCGCGCCGCCGAGCGCACCACCTTCACCGACGCCGAGATCATCGACGGATTTTATCGTATCGTGTTCGGCGCAGAGTTTCATGTCTCCGGCAACGTCGACCGCATCCGCAAATATGAAAAGCCGGTCCGCGTCCACGCCGACAGCCGCGCCAAGCCGGACCGCCGCAAGCAGGTTGCAACGGTCGTCGACGACATCCGCTCCAAAATCCGTCATCTCGATATTGCGATGGCCGACAGCCGCAAGGAGGCCAATGTCACGGTGACGCTGGTGCGCGACCGCGACATCGAAAAGACCATCCGGCAATTCTACGGACGCGAGCAAGCCGATCGGATCGTGAAGTCGCTGGAGCCGCAATGCCTGTCAGGCTTCCGCAAGGACGAGTTGTTCCGGATCGAGCATTCCGACGTGATCGTCGTGGTCGATGCCGGGGAGTTCATTTTTCGCGATTGTATCTATGAGGAATTGCTGCAGGCGCTCGGGCCGATCAACGACGATGACGACCTGCCCTGGACCATGTTCAACGACGACGTCCAGATGGGCTTCTTCGGCATCTACGACCAGTATCTCCTCAACATCCTGTACGATCCGCGCATCCGCGCCGGCATGACGAAGGATCAGGTGAAGGAGCTGTTGCCGCAAATCCTGCCGGACGTGCGGGCCTGGGTGACCAAAGTGAACGGTCTGAAGGAATAGCGATACCGCCTTTACTCTCCTGGCGGCTCGCGAGGAGTACGACAGCTACAGTCCTTTCAGCCAGTCGATGATCTGGCCGCGCGACTGGTACGGCGTCGACAGATGCATGCTTGGACTGACCACGTATTTGCTCTTGGGATGCCGCGTGCCCTGCCCATAAACATAGTCCTTGCCGTGCAGGACCATCGGATCGGCGACGCCGACGATCCAGAGCAGCGGCACATCGATCGCCGCCGCATTCTTCGGCATTACCGCCGGTCCGTCCGGATCGAACATCGAGAGATAGACTTCCGGTGTCGCTTTAACCGAGAAGGGAATACCCTGCGCGAGATCGGGGAACGACCGACGCACATGGCCCTTGCCGGCGGCGATCATCTTCTTGGCTTCGGCGATCGCGCTGCGCGTACGCACCCGCAATGCCCAGGCCTCCGGGAGATGTCCAGGCGCGAGCGCAACCACCCCATGCAGGTCCTTGCGGCGTGCGGCGTATCCGATCGCGGCATTAGCGCCGAGACTGTGGCCGATCACGGCAATCCTGTTGGCGCCCGCCTTCTTCAGGCGATCCGCCGCAGCATCGATTTCGGTCATCGCCTGATCAAACGTCGCGTCGTAGATGCGGCGTGCCGACCACGGCATTTCCGGCGCATCGACCAAGGCACCCGCGCGCTTCAGCGATTCATGCAGGCCCTCTATCCCCGTGGTTGGTGTGCCGCCCTTGCCGTGGATCAGCACGATGCCGAGACCGGACAAACTGCCTTGCTGAGCAAGCGACGAACCGGCGGCAACCAGGAACGCCGCAACGATAGCGCCTAGTCCAAGTGCGGCGTCGCGAACGCGCATGCGCATGATCCTGGGCCCGGTCCGAATCATGGGGACCGATCATAGGCAGCCCTGGGCCCGTACGCGACCCCAACCGAGTCGCTGATTGCCGCAGGCACGGCGAATCCTTACCGATAACCGGGTTCCACCCCGATCGAGTCCCGCGCAGCCATTTTCGGGGATCACGCCTGTTCGGCGACCCCGATGAGGCTGGCCAGCCGCTCTGGATCGTCCCGCAACGGCTGCGAGGGCCCGTCATAAACAATCCGGCCCTTGTCCATCACCACCGTGCGCGGAGAAAAGGCCAGCGCGACGCGGCTGTTCTGTTCGACCAGCACAATGGTCAGCGCGCCTTCGTCGCGCAGCTTGCCGAGCACCTCGGCTAGGGTCTCAACCAACACCGGCGCCAGCCCCTCGGTCGGCTCGTCCATCAGCAGCACCTGCGGATTGGTCAGAAGCGCCCGCGCAATCGAGAGCATCTGCTGTTCGCCACCGGACAACTGATTGCCCATATTGCCGAGGCGCTCGCGCAGACGCGGAAACAGCTCGAAGATCCGCTGTTCGGTCCAATATCCGGCGCGCGCCGCGATTTCGAGATTCTCACGGACCGACAGCGAGGGAAAAATCTCGCGCTCCTGCGGGACCAGGCCTATGCCCTTGAGCGCGCGCTGGTAGATCGGCAGCCGGGTCACCGGAGCGCCGTCGAGCAGAACGTCGCCACTCGTGACATTGGTCTGGCCCATGGCGGTGACGAGCAACGTGGTCTTGCCGACACCGTTGCGCCCGATAATGCTCACGCTCTCGCCTGCAGCGATTGCAAGGTCGATCTGCTCAAGCACCACGGTCTCGCCATAGCCGGCGGACAGATTTTTCCAGGCAAGCGCGCTAGCCATGATTCGCACCATGGGTGGCCTGACCGAGATAGACGGCGCGCACATCCGGATTGGCGCCAATTTCCTTCGGCGTCCCCTCCGCGAAGATGCGCCCGCCGACCAGCACGGTGATGCGCTCGGCGAACCGGAAAACGAGATCCATATCGTGCTCGATGATCAGGACACCGATATCCTTCGGCAATCGTGCGATGGCATCGAGGATAATGTGACTTTCCGCGCTCGGCACGCCGGCGGCAGGCTCATCCAGCAACAGCACTTTGGGCGCCAGACCGAGCGCGATCGCGATTTCGACTAGCCGCTGGCGGCCATAGGGTAACTCCGAAATCCGGTGGCCGGCGTCGTCCTGCAGTTTCAGCATCTCAAGCAGCGCCATCGAGGCGTCGATCACGTCCTTGCGCAGACCCGCCGGCTTGAACATGGTCGGTGCGGCTCCGAGCTGTTCGGAGACCGGGATATAGACATTCTCCAGCACCGACAGGCCACGGAACAGCCGGTTGATCTGGAAGGTACGCGCAATGCCGCGCTTGACGCGCTCGGCCTGCGCGACCTGTGTCACATCCTCACCGCCGAGCAGCACTTGCCCCGTTGTCGGGGCCAGCACGCCGGTAAGGAGATTGATGAAGGTTGTCTTGCCGGCGCCGTTCGGCCCGATCAGCGCATGTCGCGCACCGGTATCAAGGCGGAAATTGATATTGCTCGCGGCGACCAACGCGCCGAACGTTTTGCCGACGTTGCGGGCTTCCAGCAGCGCTTGCGTCATGACACCGCCCGTTTGCCGCGGACGCGGTTCATGAGAGCCTCAAAGATGCCGAGAATGCCGTTGCGCGCGAACAGCGCGATGATCATCAGCATCAGGCCGAGCCCGAGCTGCCAGGCGGTCGGATAAAGCTTGGCGAGAAAATGCGACAGAACCATATAGGCGACGGCACCGACAAACGCACCATAGAGCCGCCCATAACCGCCCAGCACCAGAACAATCAGAACGGTCGCAGCACGATCGAGCGAAAGGGTCGACATGTTCACATAGGCGTTGGACTGGGCCCAGATCGCGCCGGCTACGCCTGCAATCGATGCCGAAATCGCGTAGCAAATCACGAGGCGCTTGCGCACCGGAGCGCCGACGGCGTGCATGCGCAAAGTGTTCTCTCGGATGCCGGTCAAGCTCTCACCGAAGGGCGAATAAATGATCGTCCGCAAGATCAGAAAGCAGACGAACAACACGCACAGGATATAGATATACTGGGTCGCGGGTATCAGCGGATTGAAGGCGAATGTCCCGAAGATCGGGTCGATCGGCACCGTGTCGAGTCCATCATAGCCGCCGGTCCAAACCTGGCCAAGATTGGCCGCCTCCTCCAGCAGCAGCATGATGCATAGGGTCAGCATCAGCAGCGTCAGGCCGGTGGTCCGCAGCAATACCAGGCCGGATATCAGGCCAAAGATCGAGGCTACGACCGCCGCTATTAGCAGGCCGCTGATCGGCTCAGTCCACAGCCCACGATGCGCGAGCATGCCCACCGTGTAGGCACCAATCCCGAAAAACGCGGCATGCCCAAGGGTGACGATGCCGGCATAGCCGAGCACGAGGTCGAGCGACAGGGCGAACAGCACCATCACCAGCAACTCGTTGCCGAAGCCCAGATGGCGGGGGAACAAATAGAAGAACGCGATCGCGCAAATCCACGGAATTGGCTCCCACCAGCGCAATCGGTGACGATGCACGAATTTCTGGACGGCAGGCGGCAGCCGCGTCTCGGATGCGCTCATGATCCGCTCCGCCCGAACAGGCCCTGCGGCCGAAACAACAGGATTAGAATGGTCAGTGCGTAGATAAACACGGTGCCGCCCTGCGGAAGATATTTCTTCAGCAGGAAATCCATGATCCCGATCAGAAGCGCTGCATAAAATACGCCGGTGATGCGGCCCAATCCGCCGACCGCCACCACGATCAGGAAGTACACGAGATACTTCAGGGTGTATTGCGGATCGAGGCCGAGAAATTCGGCGCCTAACCCGCCGCCCAGCGCAGCCATGCCGCTGCCGAAGGCGAACGTGAAGGTGAACAGCCGGTCGATATTGATGCCGAGCGATTCCACCATCGTGCGGTTATCGACCGCAGCCCGGATCTGCGCACCGATGCGGGTGCGCTCGAAGCCGATCCAGAGCAAGAACGCGATCAGGCCGCCGACCACGATCAGGAAGATGCTGTATGTCCGATACGACGTGAATCCGAGGTCGAGCTGGCCACGCAGCCAGTCGGGAAGAATCAATGGTTGAGTTTCTGGGCCGATCACGATCACGACCGTCGCGATCATCACGAAGGCCAGTCCGATCGAGAACAGCACTTGGTCCAGTTCGGCCGCGCGATAAAGTTTCGAATAGAACAGACGCTCCATCACAACGCTGAAGGCAGCCGTCAGCACAAAACCAAGGATCAGCGCGGGAATGAAGGGCACACCGAGCCGGTTCATCGACAGCACGATCACGTAGCCGCCGATCATGGCAAAGCCGCCATGCGCGAGATTGACGAAGCCCATCAGGCCCATCGTGACTGAGAGGCCGACCGATACGATGAACAGCACCATGCCGGCGGCCAAACCACCGAGCACAATACCAGCCACGTCCTCCCCGAAGATCACGCGATATCCCGCCTGCCAAGCAAAGCCGCCGTCCGGTGCCCCGGACGGCGGATCCCGTCAATCGATGTTCGGCGCCGTTACTTGCCGCAAGGCCCGACTTTGTTGGCCTTGCAGGCGTCCTTCACGGCTTCGATCTTGCCGATATTCTTCTGCACGACCCGTCCGTTCTGGAAGGCGGCCTGCGACAGATACTCGTTCATGATGATGTCGCGTGTCTCGGGATCTATCTGGATCGGTCCACGTGGACTTGCGAACTTCCAGCCCTTGAGCGCCGCCACAGCCTTGTCGCCTTCGAGCTTGCCGCCGGTCGCCTTGATCGCAGCGGCGATCGCAGCCATGCCATCATAACCGGCTACGGCCATGAAATCCGGCGTGGAATCCGGACCATACTCCTTCTTCCAGGCTTCGACGATTTTCTTGTTCTCGGGATTGTCGAGATCGGCGTTATAATGATGCATGGTGATCAGGCCGTCGGCATTCTGGCCCATCGGCTGCAGTTTGGTGTCCTGCGTGATATCGCCGGGACCGATCAGCTTGATGCCCGCGTCCTTCATGCCGAGCGCATTGTAGGTTCGCACCACGGCGCTCGAATGATCGCCGCCCGGCACGAAGACGAAGAACACATCCGGCTTCTTGTCCTTGGCGCGCTGGAAGAAGGGCGTGAAGTCCGGAACCGCATTGGCTCCGCCCATCGGGACTTCATCGATCACCTTGCCGCCGTTCTTCTCGAAGGCCATCTTGAAGGCTGCAAGGCTGTCCTTGCCGGGCGGGAAATCGGTGTAGCCTATCACGGCGGTCTTGGCGCCGAGTTGCTTGGCAGCCGCCTCACCCAGCGCATGACCCGCGTGCCACATGCTGAACGAGGTGCGCACATAATACGGCGACATGTTGGTGATGTGGGCGGTGCCCGCGTTCATGATGACCGCGAGCTTCTTGCCCGCACTGACCAGCGGGGCCGTCGCGATCGCATTCGGCGAGTAGACCCAGCCGGCAAGCACGTCGACATTGTCTTGGGTGAGTAGTTCCTGCACCACAATTTTTGCGGTCGCGCCGCTGGCGTCCTTGGCGTCGCGCTTGATCAGCTTAACGCTGAACGGCTTCAGCTCAGCGGCATGCGTCTTCAGGTACAATTCGGCGCCGCGATCGATCGGCTGCGCCAGCTCGGCTCCAACCCCGGTATAGGGCAGCACCAGCCCGACCTTGATTTCTTGCGCCGCCGCGAGGCCGGCCGTGGCAGTGAGCGCCAGCGCCGACACCATCATTCGCTTGAACATCAAACTCTCCCTTCTGAACCGCGCTTGGTGCGCGTTATTTGGCTGCAAACTATAGGGCAATCGCCCATCGGCGCAAGCGATCCAACCCGCGTCATGAAGGAGCATGCCCGGTTTTCGCGGAGCTGAAATAACGCCGGCCGCCAACTGTCGTAGGGCCGACCCAAACGCAGCAGCGTCGCCCGACAGCGCCGCAGAACTGAATCCCAGAAGCCGAAGGCTGGTCCACGATGCGGGTCAGCCAGGCTGCTTTACATGTCCACCCAACCGTCCGGCGGCGTCTTGCCCGGGTGCACGGTCCCGCATTTCGGGCATGTGCGCGCCTTCTCGTCGGCATAGAAGGCTTCGTAAAGCGGCGGCAGATCCTTCACGATATCCTTGAGTTGCACTTCGACGCGATGCACCAGAGAGCCGCAATTGAAGCAGAACCACTCGAAGCCGTCGCGCATCGCCTCCGTGCGCGTTCCCTCCACCACCAGGCCGACCGAACCTTCCATTGGCCGCTGCGGCGAGTGGCGCGCATGCGGCGGCAGGAGAAACACCTCCCCCTCCTTGATTTTCACATCGTAGATTTTCCCGCCTTCGGCGATCTTCAGGAGCATGTCGCCCTTGAGCTGATAGAAAAACTCCTCGACCGGATCGTCGTGGAAATCAACCCGCTTGTTCGGCCCGCCCACGATCATCACGATCATCCCGGTCTTCTCGTCGAACAATTGCTTGTTCGAGACCGGCGGCTTCAGGCTGCCCTTGTTGCGCTCGATCCAGTCCTGGAAATTGAACGCCTTCATG